>NZ_JBVHEH010000060.1:0-16782 GCF_055562955.1 Kitasatospora sp. NPDC015121 | reverse complement strand
GGGATCAAGTGTTTCGGTCATCGTCGATCCTTCCCGCCAAGCTCAGCTCGGCGTGTTGAATCAAGGACCGGATCCACCGTTATTCAGACAGTCCCATGCATCCGACTGAGGTCGGATGGGTCCCGCTCAACAGTGACACTCGTTAGGGTCCAACAGGTGTGAGGGTTGATCCGCGATGCGCCGAACCCTCCGGCTTGTGACAGGAAGAGGTAACTTGATGACGACTTTGGTGACACGTGCGATCGCCTAGATCGGTCTCTACCTGACAGTATCCGTAGTGATGTACCCCGAGTTTCGTGGAGCCGCCATATTTGACTTCAGGCAACGGGTTGACGTGTGAAGTGTATGTCTCGAACTCGATCGGGGTCAGCATCCCGAGTGCACTGTGCCGACGCTACCGTTGTGGAAGATCTCGAGGTACTCGAACATGGCGTTGGCCAGTTCGATCCTCGTTTTCCAGCGTTTTCTGTTCAAGGGTTCGGTTTGTATTCTGCCCCAGAAAGATTCGATCACGGCGTTGTCATAGCAATCGCCGATCGATCCCATTGACGGGACCAGCCCTGAGTCGTGCGCCCGGTGGGTGAATGCCCAGGACGTGAACTGCACTCCGTGGATGCTCTCCTGAGAGTCAAGCTGCTTTTCGATGGTGTCGGGTGTTCGGGGTGATTGTCTGCGGTCCAGGGTTGAGGAGGTAGTAGACCTCGCGAGCCAGGTAGCGCTTCAGGCACCGGATAGTTTCCAGTTTCGAGTGGCCTTCGCTGGTTTTCTTCTCTACGTAGGCCTGGGTTTTCGGGTCGAGTCGAATGCGGCCGATGACGGCCAGATGCAAGGCTCGGTTGGCTTGGCGGTCACCGCCGCGATTGAGGCGGTGGCGTTGGGTCATGCCAGAAGATGCGGGTAGCGGTGCAACACCGCATAGCATCGCGAACGCGGCTTCGGATTTCATTCGATCGGAATTATCGCCGGCGGTGACAAGCATTTGTCCGGCGACTTCGATACCGATTCCGACGCGCTCGAGTAGTTGAGGTGCGAGGGCTTTCACGATTGGGTTGATCAGTTCGTCGAGATCGGCGATCTCGTCGGTTAATTCGAGATAGCGGCGAGCCAGGGACTTCATCGACACCCGGTAGGCGGTCACGGGATCAGTAGCGTTCGCGACATCCGGTCGCCAGGCGGCGAGGAGGCGGATCAGTTGCATCCGCGTCAGATCGCGGACCTGAGCGCGCAGCTCGTCGGGAGCGGAGATGATCGTCATCCGCAGCAGTTGCAGCGCACTGCGCCGCTCTCGTACCGAATGGGCTCGGGTCACCCTCAACACCCGAAGTGACTCGACGGCACCGTCTTTCGATTTCGGGGTGGTGGTGCGCCGGTTGGTCTTGGCTGCGCGGGCCGCGTTGATGGCGTCGAGGTCGTCGTCTTTGCCCTTACGGCGACGGTCCGAGCGATCGGGGCGGTCCACCTCGAGTACCGTCACGCCGGCTTTCGCGAGGTGGCGGGTCAGCCCAGCTCCGTAGGAGCCAGTGCCCTCAATACCGATCCGGATCAGATTGCCGTACTCGCCGATCCAGGTCAGCATGGTTCGATACCCGTTTCGGGTGGTCGGAAAACTGCGAGTTCCGAGGACGTTGTCGTCGGTATCGATCACCGCGGCGACGTGCAGTTCTTTGTGGGTATCGACTCCGGCGAACACTCGCCGGTCTTGATCGAGATCGGCTTTGTCAGGCATCCTTGTCATGTCGCTTTCCTCTCCGTTGACCGATGAGCAAGGCGGCGCCGCGCATCGACCGAACCGGCGGACAAGACAGTGATGAGCACCTGGTGGTGCAGGCTCTCCTCAGGTCACCCCGACGGTGAGGCGTAGCGCCTCACCGGGGGTTCCCAGGAACCGACAAATCCAAGGAAAGACACACGATCGTCGATCGGAGTGAGGGTCAGGAACACTGGGAACTCCCGGCACCAGCATTCTCTCGTCTCCATGCGGTAACGGTCAGGAAATCCGAAAACACCGGCACGAACAGTCTCACTGTCCGAGTGAATGAGTGTGCCGGGTGTTGGGCCTCGATTGGAAATGCCCATTCCTAGAGCGTTTGTCACCAACGTCGCTGTCTGCGAGCTGTCGATCGACCAACCGACGACTCGCCTCGAAAACGTATCCAGGACAGCGGCGCAGTAAATTTTACCTTCACGGGCTTGGATTCCAGCGATCGTCGCAACACCTACTGGAAGGTGTGGCGGTGGCTGGGAAAAAGTACACGGATCAGCAGAAGGAAGAATTCTTTCGATTGCTCGATAGAGGTGGCACGGTCCGCGCCGCAGCGCGAGCGGTCGGCATTCATGAAAACGCCGGCTACAACTGGTTGCGGAAGACGGGGCTGACCATGGCGCGGGCGTATGCCTCCCGTTCTTCGCGCAACCCGCGTAGTCGCTCCGCTACGTGGTCGAAGTTGTAAGGCCTGGTGGTCAGGAGCTTTTCGACGGCTTCGGTGTCTCCGGCTTCCTCGAACTCGGCCACTACTGCCGCGTGTGCGAGGTCGAGCTGTCCGGCATCGAGGGCGGCGCGGGCTGCCTCGGCTTTCCCTACCGCTGCCTGGGCTTTGACATCCTTTTTGTCCATCGCGAGGGTCTTGGACACCTTCGTGATGGATGCGCCGAATTCGAGCATCTGCGCAACTCCTCGGGTGTGCTGCGCTGCGGTCAGCCCTTCGCGGTGCCGGTTGGCAGTGATCTGCTTACCGATCCGGTCGACGGCGCGGGCCTTGTCACTGCCTTCGGTGTCGGGGTAGATCACGACGGGGATGGTGGTCAGTCCGGTTTCGCGGGCGGCGAGGGTGCGGCGCTGGCCGTCGCGGACGACGATCGTTCCGTCTGCGGTCCGGACGGCGCTGATCGCTTCGAGCACTCCGTTTTCGCGGATGGATTCGACGAAGTCGGGGGTCTGCGCCAGATCGACGCTGTCGCGGACGTTCTCACCGATGTCGAGGGCGTCGGGGTGCAGCTGCGCGACCTCGATCGCTGCGGCGGGGGCGGTGTGTGTTGCGGTCATCGCGATTCCTCTCGTAGACTTCGGGACACAACACCGGGCAGGTACCAACTGCCCGGTGTTGTGTTGTTTCCGTAGGTTTTTCGATCTCAAGCGGTGGCCGGTTCCAAGATCACTTGATCGGCCGTGGGGTGACGGTCTCGGCAGCTATCGGCCTCGATGTGTGCGTCCATCAGGGCGGAGGCGTGGCCGTGGTAATCGAGTGCGATGAGCAACTCCACGAACACGTCGATTTCCGAACAGCAGTTGTGCTCGACGACGCTGTCGAGATACTCGGCTGTCTCGAACAACTTCGCCCAGGCATCTGCTTTCTCGCAGATGTTGTGCAGGTCGTAGCCGTACATCGTTTTCTCCTTCGGTCGGGCGGTTGTGGTCGGTCATGCTGCGCGTCCTTGCGTGTGACGGATGGGTGGGTGGTTAGTTGGTGGGGGTGGCGGCGGCGTCGATGTCCTCCTCGGTGTGTCCGGCATCGCGTGCTGCGGCGCGGGCGGCTGCGAAGGCGTCGACCAGGGCGGTGACGTCGATGAACCCTTCGCGGCGGCGGTCGAACATCGCTGCATCGAGCGCTGCGGTCGCCTCGACAACGGCGACAAGCGCGGGTGCGAGGGTGTCGGTTTCGGTGCTCATGTGGGGCTCCTTTGTGGTGGGTGGTGGGTGGCGGGTCGCTCAACCGCAGATGCAGTCCTCGTCGCCAGCTCTTTGCGCGGTGCAGGCGTAGTCGCCGGGGTCCGGGTAGCTGCACATCTGCGTGCCGTCTGCCATTGCAGGGCAGGAGGTTTGGCCGCAATCGCAGTTCGTCTCGTTGCTCATCGTTTTTCCTTTGCTCGAGGTTGGTGGGTGGTTGTCGTTACTCGGCGTTGACGCACTGCGCGGCGTCGTCGTGCATGCGAGGGCAGGAGTAGTCACCGCACCCGCAAGTCAGTCCGGCGTAATGGATGGTCGCGGCGTCGTGGTCTTTGCCTTGTTCGAAGTCGTAACCGTTCACTGACTTGACCTTTCGTTGGTGTCCGGACCCTCTCGGTGGCCCCTGACAATTTTTTTCCGTTCTGACATGGAGCTCCGGATCGGCGGTATGAGGGCACGGCGCAATGCTTGGGCCGCAAAGTTTTTCAGCGAAGCGTCTTTGAAAAAGTTTTCGGAGCCGGAGGCCGGCGAAGCCGCCAGGGGTTGCGCCGGGACCGCCGTCGATCAGGATCGGAAGGACAGAAAGGAAAAAGGATCTTTTCGCTTCTACAGAGCGGAGCGCAGCGGAGCATTGTAGGGTCTCGAGAACCTTAGCCAAATCTCACGCGAGATGGCCACTCGGTGGCCAGTTGGCCATCTGAGTGAGATTGTCTCGGCGTGGCTACGTGGTGGGCGCGGATAACGGGTGGATGATCCAACCGAGTACTTCCGATGCGGGGAGATACCGCGATGGGGAACGCTACGGTCGCTGGATCGGCGAAACCGCGTGCCGGGTCATGGAATCTGGGTGCGGCGCAGCTGTCGCGCCGCCACGTAGGGGACGGCGCCGAGGAGATCCGACCACTCGATGAGGTCGCGGTCGACGACGTCGTTGCCTCCACGCCGTGGCGGACCTTTCGCTGGTATGCAGGTCAGCAGCACTATTCGGGTACCTATTGGGCTGCGACCGAGTCCGATCATGTGATCTACGAGTCGCGGCTGGAGCTGGCACGGCTACTGTTCGCGGACTTCGATGTGGGGGTGCAGCGCATTGCCGCGCAGCCGTTTCTGCTGAGCTGCTCCGTCGGCGGCAAGGAACGCCGACACATTCCGGACTACCTACTGCTGACAAACGCTGGACCGGTGATCGTGGATGTGAAACCTCGCCGGCAGTTGGCGTCGAAGACGGTGGCGTTCACGTTCGAGTGGACCAGGTCGGTGTTGACCGCACGGGGATGGCGCTACGAGGTGTGGAGCGAGCCCCCTCCGATCGAGCTGGAGAATGTGCGGTTCCTCGCCGGCTATCGGCGGGCGTGGTTCTTCGATCCGGATGTGCTCGCCGCGGTCAGAAGTGCAGTGTGGGAGGGGATCAGGATTGAAGAAGCACTGTCTGCGGTGTCTGCCTATCCGGCACCGTCTGTACGGGCGGCACTGTTTCATCTGCTGTGGCGGCAGGAGTTCAGTGTGGACATGACCCAGAGGTTGACCACCGCCAGCGTGTTGCGGACCGCGTCATGAGTGGCGCAGCGACGCGGGTCGGTGTCGGGACTCGGTTCATCTACGACGGTGAGATCGTCGAGGTGATCGAGATGATGGCAACTGCGGCGAGTAATGAGGTCGTGCTCAGAACCAAGACGAACGGTCAGATCCGTCGCATTGCCGTCCGAGAGCTGCTGACCTCGGAGAATGTGCGGGTGATCCCCGATGAGGGCGGGCCGTGCTCCGACGATCCCGGCGAGTTGTCTTCCGTCGTGACAGCGATGCTGACCGAGCCCGAACGTACCCAGGTACTCGAACGGGCCGCGCACGTGCGCGAGGTGCTGACCGGGTACAGGTCGGGCACTGCGCAGCTGCCGGCGAGCGGAGAACCGCGCGCCGAGTACGACCCTACGGTGCCGTTGACTGAGCGGTATGCGGCGAAGGCCGCGGAGCTCGAGATCGGGGTGCGGACACTGCGGCGCTGGGTCGGTGACTACCGCCGCGGCGGCGAGGCCGGCCTCGTATCGGGCAGAGCGGCCGGGAACGCGCCGATGGAACACCGCGACCAACGCTGGATCGAGACGGCGTTGGAGGTGATGGTCGAGCACACCGATCAATCGCGGCCGTCACGGACGATGGTGATCGAGCGGGCAAACGCCCGGGTGGTGGCCCGGTTCGGTGCGGGCGTGGTGAAGCTGCCGTCGCGGGCCACCGCGTTCCGGATACTCGAGGAGCTGGAGCGGGGGCACCCGACGTTCCGGTTGAGCACCAAACGCAATCGGGACATCGCGGCCCGCCCGGAGGGACCGTACGGGAAGCTGCGGCCGACCCGGCCGGGTGAGTACCTGTTGATGGACACCACCCGGCTGGACGTGTTCGCCCTGGATCCGGTGACCTTGCGGTGGGTGCAGGCGGAATTGACGGTGGGGATGGACTGGTACACCCGCTGTGTCGTCGGGATCCAGCTCACGCCGGTGTCGACGAAGGCGGTCGATGCTGCGGCCACGTTGTATCAGGCGTTCCGGCCGCGTCCGGCGGGCAAGGATTGGCCCGCGCATGCGGTGTGGCCCGAGCACGGGATTCCCCGGTCCCTGCTGGTCGACGTCGACGCGATCGACGGGCCAATGTGTGGGGCTGCGTCTCCGGCGCTGGCGCCGGAGACCATCGTGATCGACCACGGCAAGATCTACGTCTCCGAGCATCTGACCAGCGTGTGTCAGCGGATGGGGATCTCGATCCAGCCGGCCCGGTTGCGGACCGGCCGCGACAAGGGGCCGGATGGAGCGGTTCTTCCGCACCATCCGGGAGGACCTGTTGCAGGCGCTGCCCGGATACAAGGGCCCGGATGTGCATTCGCGTGGGGTGGCGCCGGAGTCGGAGGCGTTCTTCTACCTCGACGAGTTGGAGGCGATCATCCGGGAGTGGGTGGCGGTGGTGTACCACCACCGGCCGCACGAGAGCCTGCTCGATCCGCATCTGCCGTCGGTGAAGATGTCGCCGGCGGTGATGTTCGAGCACGGCATCGCCCGGGCCGGCTACATCGAGGTTCCCCGCGATCCTGACCTGGGGTATGAGTTCCTCAAGGTGGAGTGGCGCACCCTGCAGCACTACGGGTTCGAGGTGCACGGTCGCCGGTACCACGGCGACCTGCCGCTCGGGTGCCGCGACGGTGCCAGCCCGTACCCGGACCGGGGAAAGGGCAAGGGCCGGTGGTGGCCACTGCACGTCGACCCGGACGACATCACCCGGATCTACCTGCGGGACCCGATCTCCCGCAGGTGGTATCCGCTCGAGTGGGAGCATGCCCGGTCGATGCAGATGCCGCTCAGTGAGGACGCGTTGGCATTCGCCCGCCGGTTGGCGAAGGCGAAGTACACCTACCCCGACGACCGGATCGCGGTCGCCGACCTGCTCGAGCGCTGGAATCTCGGCCTCGGGTCGAGCATGACCGAGCGGCGCATGGCGTTGCGTATGGCACGTGAGGACGCGGCACTCGACCTCGAACCGCCGCGCACGAACGAGGTGACCGGGCCGCCATCGGTGAGGCGTCATCTCGATCCGTCACACGGCGATACTGCACCCACGGTCGCAGCCTCAGAGGAGGGGATCGACGTCGGTGATGACGACGCCGAGGACGAGCCGGACCGGCCCGACGACGGCGACTTCTACGCCGATGCGCTGGAGTACCTGTGACGATCGCCCTGATCCGGCAGCACCTGCAGGACTTGGCGCCGCTGGGCAACGTGGCGCTCTCCCGCAAGGAGGGGTGGCGCGAGTTCGCCGACGCCCCTTCCCTGGTCGCGCCGGAGGTGCTGACCCGCCGGCAGCTGCGGGCGCTCACCGCGGACGACGCCGAGGTCTACAACCATTTTCGGCAGCTGTGGCACGCCAATTTGGGCCCGATCCGGACACCGCAACTGACCACGCTGCACGAGCAACTCTCGACCGTGGTCGACAGCAACCTCCAGTTCGGCGACAAGGCCAAGGGCGCGGTCGCGATCGACGCCTACCCCGGCCTGGGCAAGACGACATCGGTCCTGGCGTTCGCCAAGGATTTTCACCGCCGCGAGATCCGGATCAAGGGCACCCACACCCGCGATGGCCACCAGCGGTGGCCGGTGTGCCGGGTCGGGTTGACCGGCAACACCGGGCTCAAGGAGTTCAACCGGGCGATGCTCGAGTTCTACGCCCACCCCGGAAACACTCGCGGCACCAGCGCCGACCTGTCCCGTCGCGCCCTGGACTGTGTGACCTCGTGTGAGACCAGGCTTTTGGTGGTCGATGATCTGCATTTTCTCCGCGTGCACGCCACCAGCGGGGTGGAGATCAGCAACCATTTCAAGTACATCGCCAACGAGTTCCCGGTCACCGTGGTGTTCATCGGGGTCAGGCTGGCCGAACGCGGCCTGTTCGCCGAGGCGCAGACGGCGCGGCGCACCACGCTGGTGGGGATGCGGCCGTTCGAGGGCCGGCGGGGCGATCGCGACAGCCGTCGCGGTGACCGCGGCCGCGGCCATACTGGATCGGTCCGATATCGCCGACGCCGGCGAGTCGCTGCGGTGGCTGGTGCACGGCGGTCGGCGGCTGGGCCGACAGGTCGACGCCGGCGTCATGGGCGACTGGGGCAGCGCCACCAGCACGAGATTGGTGGCCATCCAGGTCGCCGCGTTGCGGCCACTATTCGTCCGCGCCGTCGATCAGCTGCGATACCGCAGCGCCGCCCCCGTCCCGAGCCGCCCGTCGGCGAACGCCACCGCGGTGGACGACGCCGTCCGCCGCATCCCGACCCTGCTCTGGCCGCAATGGTCGCTGCGGTGCACGGTGACCCCGTGCAGTTCGGCGCAGGTCCGCCCGGCCCTGTCGACGGCACTACTGCTGGTGGGCACCACGCTCACCGTCGGCGAGGCCGCCGATCGCCTGGGATCAGCGGTCCCCGCGGGCGGGGTCACCCGCACACTGGCACATCTGCGGAACGCCCCACACTGGGACGACACCCTAACCGCGTTGACCCTTCTGGCGGACCACCTCCGCGCGGAACCGCCGCCGATCGACTACGAGCGGCGGCGGCGCCTGGACTACCGCGACCTGCTACCCGAGGACCTGTGGAAACAGATATGCCGCCGGACCGGCACACCCCCAGGCGCCGGCCAGAAGGCGGACTTCGCCCGCTGCCTGCTGTTCGAACGACTCAGCGGGCTCCCCGCGTCCCAGTCCCCGTTCCTCGCAGACGATTACGACGTCCGCGCGAAACTGTCCGGATTTCCGCGCGCACTCACCCCCGCCCTGTCCGGGCCGCTCGACCAGGCGGCCCGCCGCTTCCTCGACGACCACGGACTGGACGAGGAACCCGTCTACTGGCATCCACCCCTGCATCTGCTCGACGGGCTCGAACTGCCCGGACCCAACCCCGCCGCCGTGGACCTCGCCGCCCTCCACGACCTGACCCGCCACGAACACACCGCGCTGTCGGAGATCGCGCGGCAATTGGCCACCACCCTCGACGTGATCCGCCACCTCCTCGAAAACCATCCCGCTCCCGCATCACCCACTGCCGCAGAGCGGTTCGAACGACGCGTCGCCCAGACCGCCGCAGAGGAAACGTTGAGCCGGGCGCAGTTCGTCGACCTCTACTGCGTCCAACGCCGCACCCTCGCCGAGATCGCCGCGATGATCGGAGCCAGCCGGAAGGTGACCGGTCGGCTGGCCCGACACCACGGCATCGCGCCGAGCGCCGGAGGCCCGCCGGTCGATCCGGCATGGTTTCACCACCAGTACGTCACCCAGCGGCGAACCCTGCGGGACCTCGGACACGAGGTGGGGCGCAGCGTGTCGCGGATGAGCCGAATCGCAAAGGACTACGGCATCCCGATTCGGCCGCCAACCGACGCCGGCAACCCGCAGTCCGTAGCGATCCGGCGGCTGGCGCACTGATCGGTCTCGGCCGTCGTGCGGTGCACGCTCGAGTCGTGCACAGTGCAGGGCCGGGCAAAACGTTGCCCGGAGAACAAGACCGCAGGTGACTGCGGCGCTGGTCCCGACGCTCGAACGCGCGTGTAACGTTGCGCGTTATTAACGCAGTACGTTATAGTGGTGAGGTGATCGAATCGTTCGCCGACAAGGAGACCGAGCGAGTCTTTCGCCGGCAGTTCTCGAAGAAGCTCCCGCAGGACATTCAGCGGATCGCGCGCCGGCGTCTGTTGTTGATCGAGGCGGCCACCGACGTCAACGACCTGCGGGTGCCCCCAGGCAACCGCCTGGAGAAGCTCTCCGGAGACCGGGTGGGCCAGTACAGCGTCCGGATCAACGATCAATACCGCATCTGTTTCATCTGGCGCGCCACCGCAGCATACGACGTGGAGATCACCGACTACCACTGACCACCCGGAACCGACACCTCCGACCACGGAAAGGAACACCGACAATGACTACAGACCTGAGCCCCATTCACCCCGGCGAGATCCTCCGCGAGGACTTCCTCGAGCCTTTCGGCATCACGCAGAACCGCCTGGCCACGATCATCGGTGTGCCGCCGCGGCGGATCAACGAGATCGTGCACGGCAAGCGGTCGATCACCGCAGACACCGCGCTGCGGCTGGCCAAGGCGTTCGGCAACAGCGCCCAGTTCTGGCTCAACATCCAGGACCGCTACGAGCTCGACCTTGCGGCCGACAAGCTAGGCGACACCCTCGCCAAGATCACGCGCCTCTCGGCATAGATCGGCAGGTATCGGACTCGGTGCCCCGCGGACGATCCGGCGCACTCGCCGAGCTGCGGTTGCCCCAGCGCTTCACCGTTGGGGGCCACCGCTGGCGAGCATCAACGTTTGCGGGGTTCGATATCGAGTCGCCGTCGCGTGTTGTGGTTGCCGCAGACGAGTTCTGGAGTAGTGGTCCATTCGTGACGTTCAAGCCACGCCAGGACCGGTCGGGGTGGGTCGTCGCTGGAGGAGCCGGTGAGCAGCGGGCCGTCACCGCACCTCGAGCAGCTGACCACCACGACGTGGCCGTGCGGTTGACAGCGGGCACAGTGCCGCGCCTTGTGCAGGTGCTCGCGTTTGTCGAGGTGCAGCCAGACGGTGGCGAGGTCGGCGCGGTGCGGGACCAGTTCCCGACGCGTGGTGGGTTGATACCCGCAGGTCGGGCATGCCGATCCCGTCGTCGGGGGCGGCGCCGCCGGATCCGGTGACGGCGAGGGCTTCTCCTCGTCCGGGTCGGTGTCGGCGGTAAGCGTCTCGGACTGTCGGGGCGGCAGATGCCGGTATAGGGTCGAGCGGGTCAGTCCGGTCTTCGCGGTGATCTCGGCGATGGTGGCGCCGCCCTCGCGTAGCTGGGTGGCGTAGGCGAGTTGGGCGTCGCTGACCACGCTGGGCCGGCCGGTGCGGCGGCCCTTCTCGGTGGCCACGGTGCGGGCGTGCGCGGCTCGCTCGACCGCGTACGTGCGTTCCATCTGCCCGAACAGCGCCAGCAGCACCACCGCCAGCTGGCCCATCGGGTCGTCCGGGTTCGTCGAGTCGATCCGGACCGGGTCGGCCAGATTGCGGAAGCCGATGTCGCGCTGGTGCAGGTCGTGGATCAGGTTCAGGGTGTCGCGGACGGTGCGGCCGAGCCGGTCGAGGGTGTGCACCACGATCACGTCACCGCCGCGGGCGCATTCGAGCAGCGCCTGTAGTCCGGGGCGTTCGGTGGTGGTCCCGGATTTCTTGTCCACGTAGATGTTCGCCGGATCGATTCCCGCCTTGGCGAGTGCGTCGATCTGCCGGGTGAGGTCCTGCTTGCTCGTCGACACCCGGGCGTATCCCAACTCCACACCTGGAGCGTACCGAAAGTTATGTTCGAACCGAACTTGTGATACACAATTATGGAATTAACTTCTGGGACACGCCGCCCTGGGCTTTCACAGGATCCCGGCGGGGGTTTGGATGGCGTCCCATTTCCAGGATTTCGGGACAAGCTCACCGACGACTTCGGAGAACCCGTCCCTCGGGACGACGATCCCTGCGGTTGACATCACGTCTGGTGAGAGGTGGTTCGTACCGTGGAGTGGAGTGGCGGGTTGACGCCGGTCGCCGGGCTCGGCAACGATGTCTCGCTGGATTGCCGCGGCGCAGTCTCGTCACGTTCCGCGGCCGCACCCTCCCGGTTCCGCGCGGCCGCACCCTCCCGGTTCCGCGCGGCCGCACCCTCCCGGTTTCCGGACGCACCGAGCAGAGAGCACCGGATGACACCGACCGAGGACGACCTCGACCCCGATATCGCGCAAGCCTGGGTCTTCCGCGACCTGCTGGACGAGGAGATCGAGGGACTCACCGCCCGAATCGAGAACATCCGAGGAGTACGCACAGAGGACCGCCACGGGGACAACTCTCCGAGGTGCATCAACGGGTGGCCCGGCTGACCGCCCGGTATCCCGAGCTGCGCGGCGCCGGGCGGCATGGCGGAGACTGATCGGCGTCCTGGGTATCAGGGTGGGCGGTGCGTCGACGACGGTTGCGACCGCAGCCAGGTCCAGCGTGGTGAGGCTCGCGGGCAACCCGATCTGCGGCCATTCGGCGGTCAGGGTGACCGTCCGCGCCGGTGCCGGGAGCCAGTACAGCGGCTCGCTGCGGAAGGTGCAGATCCCGGTGGCGGTGGCGTGGAGATCCGGGCGGGGAAAGTAGGGGTCAGCGACCGTGAGGTCGTCGGTCCCGGCCCACACGTCGAGGTAGGACCACTGGGCCGACGGATCCGCGGGGTCGGTCAGCGGGCGGGTCTGGTGCAAGAGCGCGCCGGGCCGGGCGGCCGGTGGCGCTCAGGGCCAGCTGCAGCGCGAGCCCGCATGGGTACGCGGTGATCCGGCACCAGCTCAAGGGTCAGGTGAGTGCGCACGGTCAGCAGTCGGCGACCGTGCACCCGGTCACCGCCGCACGGCGGTGGGGCGGTCGCGGGCCAGCGTGGACTGCGCACGGCAGTGATGGTGCACCACCATCTGGCAAGTGGCAACCGGGGCGGGGGGAGCCAAAGCATTTGTACCGGTGAGTAACCGGCGATCGCCGGATTGGTCCGGGCACTTCGGGTCGCCTGCTGCAGGGAAGGTGCTTATGCTTCGAGCCCCGGACTTCACCGAGCGAAAGGGTGCAGCCCATGGCCCACTAGAAGCGGTAACAGGCTTGCGCGCGGCCCGGAGTTGACGATCGGCGTCCGGGTGCTGGTCCGCCGGAAAGCCCGAAGCGGACGACCTCGGCGAGGTCGTCGAGGACTTCGCGGCACTGACCGAACCTGGGGCGCCGGTTACGGCTGGGCGCCGGCGCATCGGTGGGCGATCGCGCTCGACGACGGGCGGGCTGATCTTCGCCGACACCGAGGACCTCACCGTCGATCCCGGCACCCACCGCTGCGCCCCCACCCCGAAGTCCGCGCCTCCCACGCAGGTCCGATCCCCGGGGAGTGGCCGGCGTCAAACGAGACCGGGTGACCGACGGCCGCATCCGCGGTCGGTGCCGGGCCCGTTCCAGCTCCGCTTTCCTATCGCGTGGGCGTGGTGGATCGTCTCGCACCCCACTGCCTAGAGTTTGGGCTCAGACCGAGCGGGTACGCGAAGGCGGTGAAGGCGAACGAGCACCTGCAGGGAGGGCGCTCCGGTGCCGCGGGTGAGCAGGTCTCGGTGCTGCTGATCGCGGATCCGGGCGAACCAGCGGCTCTTGCCGAACGTATTGCGGAGTACCTGCCGGAACGCCTGGGCAGCCCTGACCGGGACGAGCGCCGGTGGACGACGTGCGTGCGCCGCAAACCGTACCTGCCCGACGAGCAAGCGGATTTCGCCGATATCATCGACACGGTCGATCCGTCCTCCGAAGAGGAAGACATCGTCGTATACCTCACCGATCTGCCGCGCCGCGAGGACACCCTCCCGGTGGTGGCCGACGTCAGCGCCGACCACAAATTCGCGCTCATCTCGGTCGCCGGAGTGGGCGGCATCCACATCGAGCGCCGCGTCCGCACCATCACCGAACTCGCCATCGCCCACATCCTCGGTGAGCCGGCACTCATGCCCCCCCGGTGCGGCGCGACGGTTCCGGTCTGCGCAAGTTGAGGACGGCATCCGGTACTTCGCGCCCTCTGGACTGCGGCGACTGCGACTGTTGTCGGGGATGGTGCGCGCCAACCGGCCGTGGCGACTGGTCACCGGACTGTCGAAGGTCCTCGTCGGCGCCTTCGCCACGGGTGCGATCGCGCTGGCCACCAACACGATCTGGTTGTTCGCCGACACGATGGGGCCATGGCGTATGAGTGTGGCGATGATTTTGTCGATCGTGGCGATCATTCTCTGGCTGATCCTCGACCACGAACTCTGGGAGCGGCCGAAGTCGCCGGCGGAACGCGATCGATCGGTGCTGTACAACACCGCGACCGTAGTCACCCTGGTCATCGGTGTCGTCGTGCTGCATGTGGCCCTGTTCTGCCTGCTGCTGTTCACCGCGTGTCTGACTCTTCCCTCGGAACTGCTGTCCAGTGTTCTCGGGCACGGGGTGAACTTCTCCGACTACCTGACGCTCACCTGGCTGCTGGCGTCCATCGCGACCATCGGTGGGGCCCTCGGTTCGGGTCTCGAGGACGACGCCGCCGTCAAAGAGGCGGCGTACGGGGTCCGACAGCGGCAACGCATCGAGGAAACGCGGAGTCGGTCGAACGAGGCGCGATGATCGCGGCCCGGCGAAACATGCGTCCCAACTCAAAAGCGCCGACGAGGTTTGCGATGTACCGTCTGCCGAACCCGCACCGGCACGTCCTGAAACCGGCCCTTGATCGAAACTCGCCGACCAGTACAAACCCGATAGCCCCGTCCACTGATTTTGCCTTCGGGGCGTCAAACGGGCGTCAAACGGGGCAGTCCGAACAAACGGGATCTCGCGGTCGGCTACTCGGAACCAACGCGAAAACACGGGACAGGCAGCTGGTGTGGGCACAGTGTCCGATGAAGAAATGTCATCAGGTTGAGACAGATCGCGGTGGCCATACCGTGAGACCCGACATGAACGCGCATGTCACGGCGTCTCGAAATGTCATCGGCAGCGAGACCCTACACGAAGCACAGATCAGAGGACACACATGCCCACGCCATCAGATGATCGGCTTGAACTCCTCGCGAAGCGCTGCAACGCCGACCTCGGCGATTCTGATCTGTGGTTCCGCCCGGATGGCTACCCGCGCAGCCTTGCTCTGTGCATCATCGACTCGATCGCGTCCACCGGCGCACACTACAACTCCGTCAAAAACGTCCTGAGGCATTACATCGACTTCCGGCAGGCGCAGGGCGGTGATGCCGACACCGACAATGCCGGCGCCCTGTTGGAGACTTTCGACGAACTCGGCGGCCCGAAGGAGTGGGCCGAGATGACGAACAACCGCAAACCGACCTCGACGACCAAAGGTGCTCCGCTCAAGGCTGCGGCTATTCATGAGGCTGCCGGGCGGCTGCGTGAGCTGGGAATCGACAGCACCGACGACCTCCGCGCCGCCGACGCCGACGATCTCGCGAGCGCGAAGAAAGCCTGGGCGCGGGTACCTGGCCAGCGTTCCGGGATCACCTGGAACTACTTCCTGATGCTCGCTGGTACTCCCGGTGTGAAAGCTGATCGCATGGTCATCCGCTACGTCGCCGACGCGATCGGAGCGGTCGCGGAGAATGTGAGCGCAACCGATGCCGCGATGCTTGTGAAAGCGGTCGCCGAAAAATGCGGCCACAACGTCACCCATCTCGATCATGCGATCTGGCGATTCGAATCCGGCCGACCTGTGAACCAACAGAGCTGAGCGCTAGCTGCGGAGCGACCAACTGCACGCCTGACCTTCTGAGTTCAGCGATTCTCCGCCAACGGAACATGTCGGCGGGCCGTGCCACTCTTGCTGTGAAACAGGGCGATGAGACTGCGAGTCGCATCTGCGTTGATCGTGTCCGAGCTTCGCGGGGAAAACGACAGGAGTGAGGTTCAGATGAGTGCTGCGAAAAAGGGTTCACCCGCTGAAGGAGTGGTGGAATTCATCGGTTTCGTTGTCTTCTTGGTGATTGTCATCGGAGCGATTGCCACAGCATGTTCATAAACTCTGGCCGGTGGACGAGTTATCTGCTGGGCGCCTGTTTCGAGGAGTACGACGACCATGAATACTCACCATCATGAGTAACGGACGCAACGCCGACCCCACGGTAGTTGTCGAGAAGAAGAACCGTATTCGCGACACTCATGTGGCGGCGTTGAATTCGCTCGCGGACCGTATCGCCGACTCTGTCGGGCTCCCCCACGGACACGTGCCCTACGTGGATCCGGATCTCGGTGGAATCGATGCGCGAGTTCTTGTTCTGCTGGACAACCCCTCCACGAAAGCTGAGGCCGGGACCGGGTCGGGTCTGCTCAGTCTCGACAACAACGACCGCACTGCACGCAACTGTCGCGAAGCGTATGCCCGCGCCGGTATTTCGTGGTCGGACGTGGTGCATTGGAATGTCGTCCCGTTCCCTGTCTCCGGGGTCAAGAACGGTGGTTCCACCCCGGCCGAACGTGCCCGCTCGGCTCAGTGGACCCGAGAGTTCGTCGCGTTGTGCCCGAATTTGGAGATAGTGCTGTTGTTGGGTGTCGCCGCACGGGACGGGTGGGAGCGCGCCGGCATCGAACGCGACGTGTATGTCGTTCCGGGAAACATTCCTCATTGCTCCGATCGTGGCTTGAACTCGGCCGGCGGACGGGAACGATTCGACGCCGCCATCACCGACATCGCCAGGATGCTTTCCACCGGAAACCACCACACCAGCAGAAAGCGGACATCGATGAACGAGACACCCTCGTCGAACAGTTCATTATCAGAGCCCACTCGACCAGGCACTGCTGCAATGGACCTGTTCGAGGGCGCCGGCCCTGGCAGCGAACTCGCTGTCTCCGTCGAGCCGGAAGGCATTCTCGTTGCCGGGGACCCGGAGGTCGTAGCCGGCTACCTCGCGCGCCTGACCGATCTCGCCGGCGAGGCACTCGATGTTTCCGGCGTCAGCACAACCTCGATGGCCAATGTCGCCGCCGCTGCCGTCGGAGCGAAATCTATTGCCGCCCAGGCCGGTCAGTTCGTGCGACTGTC
>NZ_JBVHEH010000059.1:0-17410 GCF_055562955.1 Kitasatospora sp. NPDC015121 | reverse complement strand
TCGTTGCCGAACGCGGCCGTCTCCGAGGTGAACCGGTCACCCGTGAGCTGCATCCCGTCACCCGAGTCACCCGCGAACCGGATGATCACCCGGTCGAGTCGGTGCACCGGCTTGGTCGCTGTCCGCTCCCCGGGGGAGAGCACCTGGTCTTCGGCAGGCATGTGGCCTGAACTCCCGTCAGTCCTCGAAACGGTGGGGCCGCGGCGGCCGGCTCCCGGTGGCCGCGGGCCGCCCGCCGTCGCGGATGGAGGACGGTGGGCGGCGGGAAGGGGCTAGGGGGTCACTCGGCGACGTAGGTGGATCCGGACCACTCGAAGACCGTCAGGACGGCCGTGTCGGCGTGCACGGTCTCGGTGGACCGGCGGAAGTGCTCGTAGCGGTTCCCGTACGGGACCTTGAGCACGGACTGCGGGTCCTCGACGAAGCAGAGGCGACGGTGGTCCGGAAAGCTTTCCGGTCCGCCCCGGAGAATCGCGTTCGCCTGGTTTGCTGCAGACATGAATCGCTCCTTTCTGCACCGCGATCAGGAATATCGGGCCGCGTGCGGCTTTTCCGATCCGATATTGGACAGGAATATGCCCGGCCCACTGGAAATTAGCAGCCGGATGGTGCGCCGGACAGCCCCCTAGTGAACCCCTAGTCGGGTTCGCGCCCGCGCTGCCGGGGCGGGGAAACGGATTGCGGGATAGGGGTGCCGGACGTGTTTGCGGCGGGTTTCCGTTCGTACTCCGGCGTCCTCCCCGGGTGGGCGGGTGAGGGGGCCCGCCGCCCCCGGCCGGCCGCCGTCCCCCGGAGCGGGCCGGCGACCCCTAGTCCGCTAAGTGGACCGGCCCCGAAAGTCCTTCGGCCGGGACGGGGGCGCGGCCGGGGCGGGGGCGCCCGGGGGCGCCGGGGGTGGCTCCGGGCGCGCGGCGCCCGCCGGGAGGCGCCCCGGCGGGCGGGCCGGGGTGCGTCCGGGCGGGGCGAAATGCGCAGGCCGGCGGGTGTTCCGGAAGTGTGTGCCGACCGCGCTCCGGACGCTGCAACCAGGGGCTGAAACAAAGCCGGCTCCAGTACAATCCAGAAGCATGAGCGATCCACTTGAAGCTGACATGTTCTCCTCCTGCGAGGCGCCCGTTCTGCCGATGCGCATGAACAACAAGTGGGGCCCGAAGATCATCTCCTGCCTGAAGACCGGGAAGCGGCGCTTCTCGGAACTCCAGGTTCCGCTCCAGGGCATCACGCCCAAGGTCCTCTCCGAATCGCTGCGCGCCATGGAACGGGACGGGCTCATCACCCGCACCTCCTACCCGGGAGTGCCGCCCCGGGTCGAATACGAGCTGACCGACCTCGGGCGCTCGATGCTGAACCCGATGGAGGCCTGGTGCACCTGGGCCGATCAGCACCTGTCCGAACTCATGGACGCCCGCGAGACCTACGACAGCGCTTCCGCCTCCTGAGCCCTGCCCGGGGCCTCCGCCGCGTGGGGGCGGGTTCCGGGCAGTGGCGGGGGTAAGCCTTCCGTACGCCTCCGTGGCACGGGTTTTCCGAAGGCCGCCTTTCTACCGTTGCGGTAACTGAGGGGTCGGCGGATAGCTTTGCGGAGCAGGCCGGGGGAGAACCGGCGAAGTGCCAACGGAGGGAAGCAGTTCCATGAGCAAGATCGTTGTGTTCGGTGCGGGTGGCAACGCCGGTCGTCGTGCGGTCACCGAGGCCGTGTCCCGTGGCCACGAGGTGACCGCCGTGGTGCGGGACGCGGCGAAGTACCAGGAGCTGGAGCGCGAGGGCGTGACCCTGGTCGAGGGTGACGTCACCAAGGCGGAGAGCGTCGCGGCCGTCGCCGCCGGCCACGACGCCGTGATCTCCACCGTCTTCCGGGCCGACGTCGCCCCCGCCGACTTCTACGCCGAGGTCTCCAAGGCCCTGGTCGAGGGCCTGGCCGAGGCCGGCGTCAGCCGCCTCGTCGCCGTCGGCGTGGGCACCGCCCTGGAGGTGGCCCCGGGCGTGGCCGTGCACGACTCGCCCGAATTCCCGGAGGAGTACCGCCAGTTCTCGATCGGCCACTCGGTGGAGAACGCCGTCTACCGCGCCAGCGAGCTGGACTGGGTCGTCGTGACCCCGCCGCCGGCCGTCCTGGACGCCGACGCCGAGCGCACCGGCAAGTACCGCGTCGGCGGCCCGAGCGTGCTGCCGACCGAGGAGAACGCCCCGGCCTTCTCCTACGCCGACCTGGCCGTCGCGCTGGTCGACGAGGCCACCCAGGCCGACCACCACCGCGAGGTCATCGCCGTCGCCTGACGCCGACCGGCCCGAACCCCGCCTGCAGCCCGTGACCTCGAAGGTCGCGGGCCGCAGGCGTTTCCGGCCACCACCGCCGGCCCGGCCGCGGCTGCCCTGATCGCCCTGGCCCGCCCGGTTGCGCTGGCTGTACGGCTGCCGCGACTGCCCTGGTCGGCCCGGCTGCGCGGTGCCCCGGCCGGTCCGGTCGCGGTGGCTGCACTAGCCAGCCGGGCTGCGCGGCCGCCAAGGATGACGGAAGTTCAGGCGGCTTGCCCAGGACGCGCGGTGGGGGCTCAGGAGGATGTCCGGGTGCTCGGTGAAGTGGCGCTGACGGCCTGTCGGGTCAGGGCCGTACGGGCCCGCCGTGGGCTTGCGGGCGGGCTTCCGGCAGCGCGTTCGGCGGGGCGCCCGGGAGCGGGCGGTCCGGGCTCCCGCGCAGCTCCGCGGGCTCTCCGGAAGCCCCGTGCGCCCGGTGCGACGACGACAGCGGTCACGCACGCCGAGGGGGCGCACCGGCCGGAACCGGTGCACCCCCTTCGGTGTGCGTGACCGCTGTCGGGTCGTGCTGCCCGGGGTTCCGGGCGGCCGTTCTCAGGACGGGTCCTGCCGCAGGTTGACCCGGATCGCGTACGCGGCCAGTGCCGCGCCGGCGACCGCGATCACCGCGCTCCACGAGGAGGACACGGTGAACCCGTGCACCGCGGCGCGGAGGTGGGCGTCGGGCCCGTCCGGGTGGGCCGCCGCGTAGGCGGTGGCCGCGCTGATGGAGACGGTGTTGAGCAGGGCCGCCCCGATCGACGCGCCGACCTGCTGGGAGGTGCTGACCAGCGAGGAGACCGCGCCGGAGTCCCGGGGGTCGGTCACCGTCACCACGGTGGTGATGGCGGGGACGGTGATGGTGCCGACGCCGACGCCGAACAGCACCAGGGCCGGCATGATGTCGGTCAGGTAGTCGGAGTCGGGGGTGAGTCGCCGCAGCAGCAGCAGGGCGCAGGCGAAGACGACCAGTCCGGCGGCGATCATCGGCCCGGGGCGCAGCACCCGCACCAGCCGCCGGGCGACCTGGGTGGAGTACACCACCGCGACGCCGACGTAGGCCATGAACGCCAGGCCCGCCCGCAGCGGCGAGTAGTGCATGACGTCCTGGAGCTGGTACGTCATGCCGAGCAGCATGCCGTAGGTGCAGAAGGCCGACACCACGAAGGCGACGAAGCCGGCCGCGCTGTTGCGGTTGGTGAGCACCCGCAGCGGCAGCAGCGGGCTCTCGGAGCGGCGTTGGGCCAGGACGAACAGGACGAACAGCAGCAGCGAGAGCGCCAGCGCCCCGATGATCAGCGGGGACTTCCAGCCGCGGCCGGCCGCCTCGCCGAGGGCGTAGGTGAGCGCGACCATGCCGAACGAGCTGTACAGCGCGCCCTGGACGTCGAGCCGGACCCCGGTCTGGGGGGCCGGGTTGGGGAGCAGCCGGTTGCCGCCGAGGACGACCGCGATCGCGATCGGCACGTTCACCAGCAGGCACCAGCGCCACCCGAAGTAGGTGGTCAGGACGCCGCCGAGGACGAGGCCGAGGGCGCCGCCGGACATCATGGCGGCGGTGTAGATGCTCAGCACCCGGGCCCGTTCCCTGGCCTCGGTGAAGGTCGCGGTGAGCAGGGCCAGGGTGCTCGGCGCGATCAGCGCGGCGAACGCGCCCTGGAGGGCGCGGGCCGCGATGAGCATCGCCGAGTCGACGGCCGCGCCGCCGAGCGCGGAGGCGAGCGCGAAGCCGACGACCCCGATGAGCAGGGCGCGCTTGCGGCCGATCAGGTCGCCGATCCGGCCGCCGAGCAGCAGCAGTCCGCCGAAGGCCAGGGTGTAGGCGGTGAGCGCCCACTGGCGGCCGCTGTCGGTGAGTCCGACGGACTGCTGCACCCAGGGCAGGGCCACCGAGACGATGGTCGAGTCCAGGGTGATCATCAGCTGGGCGGCCGAGATGAGGATCAGGATGAGCAGCTTCCCGGAGGACAGGGCGCCGCCGGCCGGGGCCTCCTCGGGGACCGCGGCCTGCGCCTCCTCCGCCCGGCTCACGGTGCGATACCGACGAGGTCGCGGTGGTGCTTGGGCTCCACGGCCTCGTCGACGAGGGCGACGGCCAGGTCGGTGAAGGTGAACAGCGGACCCTTGTTGTTGTACGGGAAGGTCCACTCCGGGCCGTTGCCGTTGTCGTACGGGACCAGCCGGTGCCCGGTGGTCTGGTACTTCCCGGTGCGCGGGGAGACGTTGTCCAGCGGGCTGGGCGGGGCGGCGAGGACGACCCAGTCGATCGGGGTCTCGGCGGCGCGGAGGATCTCCAGCTCCAGCACCCGGCCCTCGTTGAAGGGCAGGTAGCCGGGCGGGAACTCCGGCTGGTCCATGAACCGGACGCCGGGGGAGCTCTCCAACAGGGTGCCGATGCCCAGGACGACCAGGCGGTGCACGCCGGCCCGCCGCAGCCCGTCCAGCATGGCGTGGGCGATCTCGCTGTAGTACTTGTCCGCGGGGACGTCCGGCGTGTACAGCGTGACGATCGCGGCGTCGTGCCCGGCGGCGGTGGCGGCGATGTCGTCGGCGGAGGTGACCTCCGCGACGGAGAGCTGTACCGAGGGGCCGGCCAGGTCCGCGTGCTTGGCGGTGTTACGGACCGAGGCGGTGACGTCGTGGCCGCGGAAGACGGCCTCCTGGACGACCCGGCGACCGGCCCGGCCGCCCGCTCCGAAAACGATGATCTTGCTCAAGGAAACCCCCTGATAGGAAGTCAGGATCCGCCGTCCGTACGGCTGTCGCGGATTACGCTAACCAGGGGGTCCCGGGTTTCCGCAACGATAGTGAACGGCGGATCCCGAAACTCATTCGAGTCGTTGGCGAATGCCGGTCGCGGCCGAGGTCTCGATCGCGTCGATGATCCGGTGGACCTCGGTGCCCTCGGCGAAACTCGGTGCGAAGGGCGCACCGGTGCGCAGTGATTCGGCGAGGTCGGAATAGACCTGGTGGACGTTGGAGACCGCGACCGACACGTCGGGCAGGACCTGCCGGTAGCGGTCGGGCAGCGGGACGGGGCGCGGCTCGGAGCCCGGCCCCTGGCTGCCGAACAGGGTGAACTGCGGGCCGATCAGCGAGTCGTCCGAGGAGACCAGGAACAGCCGTCCGGCGGTCCCGTGGACCTCCAGGCGGTAGCCGTCGCCCTGCGGGCTGCCGGTGACGATCTGGACGGTGCCCACCGCCCCGGACTCCAGCGTGCCGGTGACCGAGACCTGGTCGGGCGTGCCGATCGGCAGGCGCTCGCCGGTCTCCAGCAGCAGGGCCTCGGGCAGCCGGGTGGCCAGCGTGGCGGACAGTTCGGTGAACTCGCCGACCACCCGCCGGAAGATGTCCAGCACGTGGCCGCCGATGATGTACAGCCGGCTGACCGCCTTGGTGCCGATCAGCGGCCGGTGCCGGGCGGGCCAGGTCGGCGGGGTGGACATCGTCCAGGTCAGCGAGGCGGTCAGCGGGGTGCCGACCCAGCCCTCGGCGACCAGGTCGCGCAGGTGCCGCAGCGCCGGGTGGTGACGGGTCTGCAGGCCGCTGACGTGCGCGACCCCGGCCGCGTCGGCGGCGTCCCGGAACCCGGCGGCCTGGGTGCCGTCGTAGGCCAGCGGCCACTCGCAGTACACGTGCTTGCCGGCCTCGATCGCGGCGGCCACCAGGCCGTCCCGCCTGGTCAGCGGGACGGCGATGGTGACCAGGTCGACCTCGGGGTCCTCCAGCAGCCGCAGCGGGTCGTCGTAGGCGCTCTCCGCACCCCAGAGCGAGGCCGCCGCGGCCGCCTTCGCCGGGTCGCTGGCGGCGACCGCCGCCACCCGGTAGTGCGGCGAGGCGCCGAGCGCCGGGAGGTGCACCCAGCGGGCGAAGCCGCGTTCCGCGCTGGCGCCGATGACGCCGACCTTGATCACGTCAGACATGGGACCGTTCCTCGTTCTCTCCGACCGGAACCGGTCGGGGTCACTCTCCCCAGACCACGGGGAGCTGGAGCGGGCCGCGCAGGATCGAGCCGGCCCGCCAGGGGATCTCCTCGGCCGGCACCGCGAGTCGCAGACCGGGCAGACGGGTCGTCAGGGCCTTTACCACGACCTGGAGTTCCATCCGGGCGAGCTGGGCGCCGAGGCAGTGGTGGATACCGTAGCTGAAGGCGAGGTGCGCCTCGCCGTCCCGCCCGAAGTCGATCCGGTCGGGGTCCGGGTACACCGAGGCGTCGTGGTTGGCGGCCATCATCGAGGGCAGCGCGGCCTCCCCGGCGCGGACCAGGGTGCCGCCCAGTTCGAGGTCCTCGGTGGCGACCCGCGGGTAGAAGGCGGCCGAGGTCAGCGGGATCTGCCGGAGCAGCTCCTCCACCGCGCCGGTGACCGACTCCGGGTCGGCGCGCAGCTGTTCGACCAGGTCGGGGCGGGTCAGCAGGGTGTGCGCGAAGTTGCCGATCTGGTACGCGGTGATCTCGTACCCGGCCAGCAGCACCGACCAGGCGAGCGAGATCATCTCGTCCTCGGTGAGCCGGTCCTCGGTGTCCCGGGCCTCGATCAGGACGGTCAGCAGGTCCTCGGCGGGCTCGCGCCGGCGGTCCGCGATCAGGTCGGCGAGGTACGCCCGCAGCTCCTCGTTGGCCTTCTGCAGGTCCTCCCCGGGGACGCCGGCCGAGGCGGTGGAGGCCAGCGCCACGCTCCACTCGTGGAAGCGCTCGCGGTCGCCGTAGGGCACCCCGAGCAGCTCGCACACCACCAGCAGCGGCACGGCCAGCGCGAACGAGGACATCAGGTCGGCCGGGCCGCCGTCCTTCTCCAGCTGGGTGATCAGCTCCTCGACCACCTGCTCGGTGTGCGGCCGCAGGCCCTCGATCCGGCGGGCCGAGAACGCGCGGGCGACCACCCGGCGCAGCCGGGTGTGCCGGGGCGGGTCCATCGTGGTGACGGCGTCCGAGCGGTGCACGTACGGCATCACCCGGGGCTCGTCCTCGCCGACCGCCTTCTCCCGGCTGAACCGCGGGTCGCCCAGCATCGACTTGACGTCCGCGTACCGGGTGACCAGCCAGGCGGGCTTCCCGTACGGCAACTGGACCCGGGTCAGGCCCTCCCGCTCCTGGGCCTCGGCGTACGCCGGGTGCACGGCGAGCCGCTCGGCCTCGCCGAACGGGTACGCCGTCGGCTCGGTGACATCGGTCATCTTGCTGCTCCTACTTCCTTCTCGGTCGAACGCTGCTGGGGTGGTGGGGCCGGTGGTGCCGTTCCCGGGGCGGGCCGTTCCTGGGCGGCCGTTCCCGGGGCCGGCTCACTCCTCGGGGGCGAGCACCTCGCCGGTGGCGGCGTCGCGGACGAGGATCGCCTCGGCCGGGCAGGACTCGGCGGCGTCCAGCACGTTCTCGTCGGCGGGGAAGGGCAGGTCGCTGGTGGTGGCGGCGCGGCCGCCGTCCAGCAGGAAGCGGTCGGGGGAGGAGGCGGTGCACATCCCGGACCCGATGCACGCCCGGCGGTCGATCTCGACCCGGTACTCCACGGCGCTCACCAGGCCACCAGCATGCTGCTCGGGCCGCGCAGGATGGAGCCCTCGCGCCACGGTATCGAGTCGGCGTCGGCCAGCCGCAGCTCCGGGAAGCGGCGCAGCAGGGTGCCCAGCGCGACCTGGAGCTCCATCCGGGCCAGCGGCGCGCCCAGGCAGTGGTGGATGCCGTAGCTGAAGGTCAGGTGCGAGTTCTCGGTGCGGTCGAAGTCCAGCCGGTCCGCGCCGGGGAACACCGACTCGTCGCGGTTGGCCGACAGGGTGGAGGGCAGCACGGTCTCGCCGGCCCGCACCAGGGTGCCGCCGAGCTCGATGTCGACCAGCGCCTTGCGCGGGAAGAACGAGCCGGTGGTCAGCGGGACGTGCCGCAGCAGCTCCTCGACGGCCCGGCCGAGCAGTTCGGGCTCCTCGCGCAGCCGGGTGCCGGCCTCGGGCTCGGTGAGCAGCAGGTAGGCGGCGTTCACCATCATGTTGGTGGTGATCTCGAAGCCGGCCAGCAGCACCGACCAGGCCAGGCCGACGATCTCGGTGTCGGTCAGCGGGTTCTCGTCGGTGCGCTGCGACTCCAGCAGCACGGTCAGCAGGTCCTCGCCCGGCTCGGTGCGCTTGGTCTCCACCAACTCGGCCAGGTAGGCGCGCAGTTCGGCGTCGGCCCGGGCGATGTCGTCCTTGGTGTACTCGGAGGAGCGGGTGGAGGCGAGGATCTCGCTCCAGTGGTGGAACTTGTGCCGGTCCTCGTACGGGCCGCCGAGCAGCTCGCAGATCACCATCATCGGGACGGCCACCGCGAAGGACCGGATCAGGTCCGCCGGGCCGCCCCCCTTCTCCATGTCGTCCAGCAGCCCGTCGACGATCTGCTGGGTGCGCGGGCGCAGCAGCTCGATCCGCCGCATGGTGAACGCCTTGGCCACGGCCTTGCGCAGCCGGGTGTGCCCGGGCGGGTCCATGGTCAGGATCGAGTCGGGGCGGTGCGAGAACGACAGGATCCGCGGCTCGTCCTCGCCGAGGGCCTGCTCGCGGCTGAACCGCGGGTCGCCCAGCACGACCTTCACGTCCGCGTACCGGGTGGCCAGCCAGGTCGGCTTGCCGTAAGGGAGTTGGACCCGGACCAGGCCGTCCTGCTCGCGCAGCCGCTGGTACGTCGGGTCGACGACGAGGCGGTCGGGGGCGCTGAACGGGTAGCCGACCGGCTCCGGCAGTTCGCGCTCGACGCTCAGCTCGCTGAGATCGCTCATGGAAGTAAGGGGTCCTTAGGCTCGGCGGGATGGTCCTCTTAAGGGGGGTGGCGGCGGCCCCGGGGGAGGGGCCGCCGCCGGCAGGTGGGCACGGATCAGCTCTTCGCGAAGACGTCCTTGACCGCGATCTTGCCGTCGCGGAGCACGAAGACGTCCACGAAGCGGCGGATCTCGGCGCCGTCGGCGTCGTTCACGGTCGCGCCCACGTACACCCGGTCGCCCTCCCCGACGAACGGGGTGTAGTTGACCGTGATGCCCTTGCTGGTGAAGTCGTGCAGCAGCTCGATCTGCTGCTTCAGGTAGGGCTCGATGTCGGCCCCGGCGTACGGCTTGCCGTCCGGGTCGATCCAGACGCCGTCCTCGGTGAAGGTGTCGAGGGCGGTCTCGATCTCGCTGTTCTCACTGGCGCGGAAGAACAGTGCCACGACATCGATGTTCTTGGAAGTGGTCTCAGACATTTCTCTCCTCGGGCGTGTCGACCGCTAAGGGGTCGGTAGGGGTGGGTAGGGGGTGGTACGAACGGAGCGTCAGGACAGCCGCACGGGCAGGGTGTCCAGCCCCCGGAACTGGGCGCTGTACTTCCAGCGCAGGTCCCCGGCCGGCACGGCGAGCTCCCACTGCGGGAAGCGCTCGACCAGGCGGCTGAAGACGATCTCGCCCTCCATCCGGGCCAGCGGGGCCCCGATGCAGTGGTGGATGCCGTGGCCGAAGGACAGGTGCCCCTGGTCCGGCCGGGCGATGTCGAAGCGGGCCGGCTCGTCGAAGCGCTCCGGGTCCCGGTTGGCGGACAGCAGGGCGATGAAGACGATCTCGCCCGCCGGGATGGTCACGTCGCCGATCTCGACCGGCTCGGCCGCGTACCGGATCGTCGCCATGTTCAGCGGGCTCTCCAGCCGCAGGAACTCCTCGACGGCGGCGGGCGCCAGCGAGGTGTCCTTGCGCAGCAGCTCCAGCTGGTCGGGGTTCTCCAGCAGGGCGAGCACCCCGCTGGAGATCATGTGCGCGGTGGTCTCGTAGCCCGCGTTCATCATCAGGAAGGTGGTGGCCAGCAGCTCGGGGTCGTCCAGCCGGCTGCCGTCCTCCTCCTGGGCCTGGATCAGCGCGGAGATCATGTCGTCGCCGGGCTCGCGCCGCTTCTCCGCGATCAGCTCGCTGATGTAGGCGAACGCCAACCCGTGCGCCTCGCGCTTCTGCTCGGCGGTGGTGTCCAGGCTCGCCAGGACGCCGTTCCAGTCCCGGAAGTCGTCGCGGCGCTCCGGCGGGACGCCCAGCAGCTTGCCGATCACGAAGATCGGCAGCGCCATCCCGATCCGCTCGACCAGGTCGAACGGCTCGCCCGGGGTGATCTCGTCGATCAGCTGGTCGGTCAGCTCCTCGATCCACGGCCGCAGCCGCTGCACCCGGCGCATGGTGAACACGTTGCCCAGCAGCCGGCGCAGCCGGGTGTGGTCCGGCGGGTCGCTGAACAGCATGGTGCGGGGCGTCCGGGCGATGGTGTCCTCCGGGTTGACCGCGTTGGCCGCCATCACCTCCAGCAGCCGGTCGATGTCCTTGGACAGCCGGGCGTCGGCCAGCAGCGCCCGGGCGTGGGCGTAGTCGGTGACCACCCAGGCGTGCAGTTCGGTGGCGAGCGTCTTGACGATGTGCTTGCCGACCCGGCCGCGCTCGCGCAGCGTGGTGTACTGCGGGTGCGGGTCCTGGGCGAATCCCCAGCTGATCAGGTCGATCTCGGCGGAGGCGTCGGTCACGGTTCGCTTTTCCTTCCGGGCTCTGCGGGTGGGTTCCGGGCGGGTCCCGGACTCAGGGGCGGGCGCGCAGCCACTGCTCGACGGCCTCCGCCGTCTGCGGCGCGAACTCCTCGATCATGGACAGGTGGGTGCCGGGCACCGGGACCGCCGTGTGCGGGGCGGGCCAGGACGGCGCACGGCCGTCCGCGGTGGCGGCGGTGACGAGCAGCACGGGCGCGGCGAGCGGCCGCGGCCGCCAGCCGGCGAACAGCCGCAGGTAACGGCCCATCGCGGCGAGCTTGTCGTCGTCGACGAGCTCCAGCAGTTCGGTACGGGTGGCCAGGCTCCGGTACAGGTCGGCCTGCAGGTCGGCCATCCCCGGGTCGCCCGGCAGGTAGCTGTCCAGCAGCACCACGGCGCTCGGCGGCGTGCCCTCCGCCTCCAGCGCGGCGGCCGTCTCGTGCGCCAGCCAGCCGCCCGACGAGTAGCCGAGCAGCGCGTACGGCGCGCCGCCGGCGGCCCGCCGGACCGCCTCGACGTGCGGTTCGACCGCCTCCGCCAGCGTCCCGGGCAGCCACTGCCCCGGCCCGTACCCGGGCGGGGTCAGCCCCAGCGCCGTCCGCACGTCCCGGAACGAACGGGACAGGTGCGAGAACTGCACCGGCGTGGCCGGGGCCACCAGCGACGGCAGGCAGATCAGCGCCGGCCCGGCCGGACCGGTGGTGAACGGCACCTCGGCCGGCACCGGCCGCTGCGCGACCCGTGCCGGGGCGCGCAGCCCGGCGGCCGCGGCCAGCAGGTCGACGCCCTCCTCCACCCGCCCGTCCAGGCAGGCCCGCTGGAACAGCGCCAGCAGCGGCCCGCCGGGGGCCGGAACCTCCGCCGGAGCGCCCCCGTCCCCCGCCGCCGAGGGCAGCAGGGACAGCGCGTGCCGGGTCAGCGACTCCAGCGTCGGATGGTCGAACACGTCGGTGGCGGCCAACACGATACCGGTCGACTCCCTTACTCCGGACCGCAGTTCGGCGGCGGTCAGCGAGGTCAGCCCGAGTTCGGTGAACGCCCGGTCGGGATCCAGCGCGCCCGCGTCGCGGCCCAGCACGGCCGCGAGCTGCTGCCGGACGGCCGCCGCCACCCGCTCCGCCCGGTCGGCGCCCGACAGCACCGGGACGTCCGGGACGGCCGTCGCGGTCGGGACGACCGGGGAGGCGGGGGAGGCGGGGAGGCCCTCGGCGGCGGTCGGCGCCGGCGCGTCGACCCAGTAGCGCTCCCGCTGGAACGCGTAGGTCGGCAGGTCGGCCCCGGCCGTGCCCGCGGCGGGCAGCACGGCCGACCAGTCGACCGGCAGACCGGCCGTCCACAGCCGGCCGAGCGCACCCAGGAACGCGCTCGTCCCGTCCCGGTCGGCGCGCTGGGCGGCCACCGCCCGGACGTCCTCGCCGACCAGCTGGGAGACCAGACCCGTCAGCACGGCGTCGGGGCCGAGCTCCAGGACCACCGCCGGTCCGCGCTCCGCGAGGGCGCGGACACCGTCGGCGAACAGGACGGGCTTGCGGACGTGCTCGACCCAGTAGCCGGGAGTGCGGATCTCCGGACCGGCCAGGAAACCGGTGACCAGGGAGACCAGCGGGATGGTCGGCTCGTGGAACTCGACACCGATCAGGGCCCGGGCGAACTCCTCCAGCATAGGCTCCATCAGCGGCGAGTGGAAGGCATGACTGACGGTCAACTGCTTCACGCGGCGCCCGCGTTCGCGCATCACCGCCACCACCCGCGCGACCACCTCCGCCGCACCGGAGACGACCACCGCGGTCGGACCGTTGACCGCCGCGACCGAGACCAGCGACGGGTCGAAGCCGGCCAGCACCTCGGCGGCCTCCTCGGGGGTGGCCTCCACGGCCGCCATCGCCCCGCCCGCGGGCAGCGCGCCCATCAGCCGGCCGCGGGCCGCCACCAGCCGGGCGGCGTCGGGCAGCGACAGGACGCCCGCCACGTGCGCGGCGGAGACCTCGCCCAGCGAGTGCCCCGCCACCACCGACGGCCGCACCCCGAAGGACTCCGCCAGGCGGTACAGCGCCACCTCGACCGCGAACAGGCCGGCCTGCGCCAGCATCGTCCCGTCCAGCCCCCCGCCCTCGAACACCGCCTCGCGCAGCGAGACCCCCAGCAGCGGGTCGAGCGCCGCGCACGCCTCGTCGAAGGCCTTCGCGAACACCGGGAAGGCGGCGTGCAGTTCGGCACCCATCCCGGCCCGCTGCGCCCCCTGGCCGGTGAACACCACGGCGAGCTCGCCGTGCCCCGCCCGGCCCCGCACCACGCCCTGGTGCGGGACGCCCTCGGCCAGCGCGGTCAGCGCGGCGGCCAGCTCCGCCCCGTCACGGCCCAGCACGACCGCGCGCTCCGGGAAGACGGTGCGCGCGGTGGCCAGCGCCCCGGCGGCGGCGCCCGGGTCCGCCGCGCGGGCGGCGAACGCGGCCAGCCGACCGGCCTGGCCGCGCAGCGCCGCCGCGTCCCGGGCCGACACCAGCCACGGCAGGACCGCCGGGTCGGCGGCCTCCCGGGCGGGCTCCTCGACGTCCGGCGCCTGCTCGACGATCACGTGCGCGTTGGTGCCGCTGATCCCGAACGCCGAGACCCCGGCCCGCCGCCGGCGCCCCACCGACCACGGCCGGGCCTCGGTCAGCACCTCGACCGCGCCCGCCTCCCAGTCCACGAACGGGCTCGGCTCGTCCACGTGCAGCGTCGCGGGCAGCAGGCCCGCCCGGATCGCCATCACCGCCTTGATCACCCCGGCCACGCCGGCCGCGGCCTGGGTGTGCCCGATGTTCGACTTCACCGACCCCAGGTACAGCGGCGCGCCCCCGTCCCGGCCCTGCCCGTACGTCGCCAGCAGCGCCTCGGCCTCGATCGGGTCGCCCAGCCTGGTGCCGGTGCCGTGCGCCTCCACCAGGTCGACGTCGGCGGTGGTCAGTCCGGCGTCGGCCAGCGCGGCGCGGATCACCCGCTGCTGGGACGGGCCGTTGGGGGCGGTCAGGCCGTTGCTGGCGCCGTCCTGGTTGACGGCGGTGCCACGGACCACCGCCAGCACCCGGTGCCCCAGGCGCCGGGCGTCCGACAGCCGCTCCAGCACCAGCATGCCCACGCCCTCGCCCCAGCCGGTGCCGTCCGCCCCCGCCGCGAACGCCTTGCAGCGCCCGTCCGGGGCCAGACCGCCCTGCCGGGAGAACTCCACGAACGCCGACGGCGAGGTCATCACGCTGGCCCCGCCGACCAGCGCCAGCGACGACTCCCCGGAGCGCAGCGAACGCACCGCCAGGTGCAGCGCCACCAGCGACGAGGAGCACGCCGTGTCCACGGTCAGCGCCGGACCGACCAGGCCCAGGTGGTAGGAGATCCGGCCGGAGGCGACGCTCGCCGCGTTACCGGTCAGCAGGAAGCCCTCGGACGCCGCCGGGTCACGGGTCATCAGCAGCAGCGGGTAGTCCTGCCCGTTGCCGCCGACGAACACGCCGCCGGCCTCGCCGCGCACCTCGGCCGCGTCGATCCCGGCCCGCTCCAGCGCCTCCCAGGCCACCTCCAGCAGCAGGCGCTGCTGCGGGTCCATCGCCCGGGCCTCGCGCGGCGAGATCCCGAAGAAGTCCGCGTCGAACCGGGCCGCGCCGTGCAGGAAGCTGCCCTCCTTCGCGGTCACCCGGCCGGACGCCCGCGGGTCCGCGTCGTGCAGGTCCTCCGGCCACCCCCGGTCGGTCGGGAAGGCGCCCACCGTGTCCGCGCCCGCCGCCACCAGCTCCCACAGCGCCTCCGGCGTGTCCGCGCCGCCCGGGAACCGGCAGGCCATCCCGACGATCGCGACCGGCTCGCTCGCCGCGTCCACCAGCTGGCGGTTCTGCCGCCGGAGCCGGTCCACCTCCTTCAGCGAGGAACGCAGCGCCTCGACCAGGCTGTCCGTGTTGACGGTCACGATCCGCTTCCCTCCGAGTGGGCCGACAGACCGTCGGCGGCCAGGCGTAGCAGGCTCTCGACATCCATGTCGTCGATCGCCGGGGCCGCGTCCGCGGGCCCCTCCGGGGCGCCGTCCTCGTCGGCGAGGCGCAGCACCATCTCCAGCAGGCCGTTGCGCTTGAGCCGGCTGATCGGCAGCGAGGTGAGGATCCGGCGGACCTCGGCGTCCTCGCCGTCCTCCGCCCCCGCCCCGGCCTCCTCCGGCAGCAGCCGGGACGCCAGCTCCGCCGTGACCTCCGCCGGGGACGGGAAGTCGAAGGCGAAGGTCGGCGGCAGCCGCAGACCGGTCAGCGCGCCCAGCCGGTTGCGCAGCTCGACCGCGGTCAGCGAGTCGAAACCCAGGTCCTTGAACGCGCTGCCCGGATCGATCCGGCCCGCGTCGCCGTACCCCAGCACCCGGGCCACCTCGGCGAGCACCGACTCGCCCAGCACCCGGCCCCGCTCGGCGGCCGGCAGCCGCTCCAGCCGGGCCGCCAGGCTCTCCTCCGCCGCCGGCTCCGACCCGAGCGCCGCCCGGGGACGGGCCGCGTCACCGATCAGACCGTGCAGCAGCGGCGGCGCCGCCGGGCCCAGCACCCGCAGCGCGGCCACGTTCAGCCCCGCCGGCACCGCGTTCGGCACCCCCAGCGCGAGCGCCGCGTCCAGCAGGCGCAGCCCCGCCGCGGACTCCAGCGGCCGCACGCCGCTGCGCGCCATCCGCGACCGGTCCACCTCGTCGAGGTGGCCGGTCATGCCGCTGCTCTCCTCCCACAGGCCCCAGGCCAGCGCCACCGCGGGCAGCCCCAGCTGGTGCCGGTGCCGGGCCAGCGCGTCCAGGAAGGCGTTCGCCGCCGCGTAGTTGCCCTGGCCCGGGCCGCCCATCAGACCCGCGACCGAGGAGTAGAGGACGAACGCCGTCAGGTCCAGCCCGCGGGTCAACTCGTGCAGGTGCCAAGCCGCTTCGGACTTCGGCCGGGCCACCGCCGCCAACTGGTCGGCGGTCAGCGAACCGACCACGCCGTCGTCCAGCACGCCCGCCGTGTGCACGACCCCGCGCAGCGGCCGGTCCGCCGGGACGGCGGCCAGCAGCGCCGCCAACTGCTCGCGGTCACCCGCGTCGCAGGCCGCGACGGTCACCTCCGCGCCGAACTCGGCCAGCTCGGCGACCAGTTCGCGGGCGCCGGGCGCGTCCGGGCCGCTGCGGCTGGTCAGCAGCAGGTGCCGCACGCCGTGCTCGACCACCAGGTGCCGGGCCGCCAGCGCGCCCAGCCGCCCGGTGCCGCCGGTTACCAGCACCGTGCCGGACGGGTTCCAGACCGGAGCGGCGGGCGCACCCGGCTCGGCGGCGCGGGCCAGCCGGGGCAGCAGCACCCGGCCCTCGCGCAGCGCCACCCGCGGCTCGCCGGCGGCCAGCACCGGGGCCAGCCCCGCCGCGTCGAACCCGTCGGCCTCCACCAGCACGATCCGCCCCGGGTTCTCCGCCTGGGCGCTGCGGACCAGGCCCGCCGCCCCCGACAGCGCCAGGTCGGACGTCGAACCGGTCGCCGCCGGAACCACCACCACCAGGCGGGACGACCCCAGCTCCGGCGCCGCCAGGAACCCGCGCAGCAGCTCCAGCGTCCGCCCGGTCGCGACCCGGGCCCCCGACAGCACGTCACCCGCGGGCACCGCCAGCCGCGCCAGCAGCACCTCCGGCAGCACCGCCGGCGCCGCGTCCAGCGCCGCCCGCAGGTCGCCGTCCACCTCCAGGAAGGGGACCGGCGGACCGGCCGGAACCGCCGCCGGAACCCAGTCGAGCCGGTACAGGTCACGGGAACCGCCGTCCCGCTCCACCGCCACCGGGCCGACCCGGCCCAGCTCCACCGCACCGACGCTCAGCACGGCCGTGCCCTCCGGATCGGTGGCCTCGATCGACCACGCCCCCGGCCCGGCCGGCGCCAGCACCGCCCGCAGCCGGGCCGCGCCCGTCGCGTGCACCCGCACGTCCGACCACGCCACCGGGGCGTCCGCCGTCCCCGCCGCCCGGTCGAGCAGCGGGTGCAGCAGGGCGTCCAGCAGCACCGGGTGCAGGGCGAACGATCCGGCGTCCACCGGCAGCGCCGCCTCGACCACGAGCCGGTCACCCGCCCGCCACAGCCTCCGCAGGCCCTGCAACGCCGACCCGTAGCCGTGGCCGGCCGCCGCCAGCCGCTCGTAGAAACCGTCCAGCGGCACCGGCACCGCACCCACCGGGGGCCACGTCCCCGTCGAAGGCGCCGGAACCGCGGCCGCGGCGGCCGAGAGCACCCCCTCGACGTGCGAGGTCCAACCGCCGGACCCCTCCCGGTCGGGCCGCGAGTGCAGGGCGACCGTGCGCCCGCCCTGCGGGTCCGCCGCCCCCACGACCACCCGCAACTGCCGGGCACCCGACTCCGGCACCGGCAGCGGCGCGGGCAGCCGCAGGCTGCTCAGCCCCGCCGCCCCGGCCAGACCGCCCGCCGCGAGCACCAGCTCGACCAGCCCGGCCGCCGGGACCACCGTGCTGCCGTGCAGCGTGTGCTGGGCCGGCCAGGGCAGCGTGTCGAGGGAGAACCGTCCGGTGAGGATGAGTGCGCCGTCGGGGAGTTCGATGGCGGCGCCGAGGAGGGGGTGGGTGGTTTCGCTCTGGCCGATGGTGGTGGGGTTGTG
>NZ_JBVHEH010000058.1:0-19566 GCF_055562955.1 Kitasatospora sp. NPDC015121 | reverse complement strand
TGGGGAACTATCTGGCCGTACGCGGGGAGAAACCATGGCCACAAAATGCGCCATAAATGGCCGCCAGTGGGGAGCTTACGATGGCCGTCGACAGTTGCAGGTTTTGGTGACACCGAACTGAATGTCGTCATACGGATGCCCGCGTCACCTTGAACTGTCCAGTTTGAGGGACGCGGGCATCATTCTGCGTGCTTGCGACCGGTAGATGGTGTGATGGGGATTGCTGTCTCGCGCATTCAATGCTGGTGAATTTCGTTGATAAGTTGAATAGTCCGCAGCGCCACTGCTTCTGCACGTTCGGTGGAGGTGCATTCCATCGTGGTCACGGGTAGCTCGGGGAGCGGGCGTTTCGCGGTGGTTTCGCGTATTCGGATGACTGTCCATCCTGCCTTCTCGAGCACTCGTGTTTTGAGGAGGTCTTTCTCCGCCTTGTCCCGATGCCAATACCAGCCGTCGTACTCGACTATGACCCTTTGATGGTGCAGCGCGAGATCGACTCCCCATCTCCACCCGACGACACCCGCAGGACCTGTGTAATCGGTTTGATTGAACGCTTTCGCGATGAGCTGGCAGATTGCCTGTTCTCGCATTGAGGTTCCAATAGTGCAGCAATGTGGGCATCCGGTTTCGGCTGCCGTGCGGGAACCGATCGAGACTTCCCATTCATGGCCAGCGCGGCATCGCCACCATACGCGGGAATCACTTCCGGCGCTGAAATCAATTGGTGTACCTGTATTTTTGGTGGAATGCCATTCAGATGCTATCGCGGGGTGGGTGGTTCTGAGATCGTTGAAACCTGGCAGGACCTTGCGTCCAGCGCAGATGGGGCACTGTCGACCGTTCACTCGGGAAACCACGACAGCGGGCCATTCGTGTCCGTGGTCTCGGCACTGCCACCAGGCTTTGAGATGGCTTCCGGCTCCAACTCGGGCGGGGGTGAGCAGGTTTTTGGTGGGGTGCCATTCGGCCGCGAGTTCTGGTCGCAGTGTGGCGAGGTCGTTGAATCCGACTACTATTCGTCTGTTGGTGCAGACGGGACATCCAGTGCCGGCTGATGTTCGGGTTTCGACGGTGGCCTGGTAGTCGTGTCCCTGCCCGGCGCACTGCCACCAAATCTTGGTTTTGCTTCCACTTGTTACTTGTGACGGGATGAGTGAGTTTTTGGTCGGGTGCCACTCTGCAGCCACTGTGGGATGTGTTGTGGCGAGGTCATTGAATCCTGCGAGGGCTTGTTTCCCTGCACAGTAGGCGCAGCCTCGTCCCCTGACGCGTGCGCTTACGACGCTCAAGTACTCGTGGCCGGCTGGGCAGATCCACCATGCGCGATATGCGGATCCTGGACTCGTGGAAGAGGTTGTTTGGGCGTTACGGGTCGGGTGCCACTGGTTGGCCAGATGTGGGTGGGTGGTGTCGAGGTCATTGAACCCAGCCAGTGTGCGTCGGCCTGAACAGACTGGGCAGCCGTTGCCTTGCGTGCGACTATTCACGGTTCCTTGCCATTCGTGTCCGAACTGGGTGCACAGCCACCAGGCTTTCTTGGCCGAGCCGACTGAAACTTCCTCCGATGAGATCGAATTTCGCGTTGGGTGCCATTCGGCAGCAATGTCAGGTCGAAGTGTCGCAAGGTCGTTTATCCCCTGCTCGATCCGCCGGTTCGAGCAGACCGGGCAGCCTGTCGCAGATTTTCCTGTTCGACTGGCGACCGTGGTCTTCCATTCATGACCACTGGAACATGCCCACCAGACGCTCTTGTTCGAGGCAACGAGAACGTCGTGGGCGGAGAGCGTGTTCTTGGTGGGGTGCCACTCGCGCGCGACCTCCGGCCGTAGCGTGGCGAGATCGGTTTCACCTGGAATAGGTAACCGCCCACCGCAGTAAGGGCAGCCAATTATCGCTTTTACGCGCTGCTCGACTCTTGATGCGTACGAGTGACTGCGGTCTGGGCAAATCCACCACGCGCTGTACTCGGATCCTGTCTTGACTGCAGTTGGTGGTCGATCGTTTCGGATGGTGTCCCATTCCTTTGCAATCTCGGGTTCGGTTGTCGCGAGATCGTTGACCCCGGTGATCGCGTAGCGACCTGCGCAGTGTGGGCACCCATATTTTCTGTTGGTGCGTTTTGTGATTTCTGTTTGGTACTCGTGACCGCCGGCACATCGCCACCAAGCTTTCCAGTTGCTTTTTGCTGTAAAGCCGGTAGGCGTCCGGTCGCCGTTGAAGGTGGGGTGCCATTGGGACGCGATTTCGGGATGAGTCGTAGGTAAGTCGGTTTCATTGGGAATTGGGCGGATCAGTGTGCAGTAGGGGCATCCTGGACCGATTTTGGCAGTGCGGTCGGCGACGCAGGCCTGATAGGAATGCTTCTTTCCGCATCGCCACCACGCCCGGATGCTGCTTTTCGGCGTGATATCGGTCGGTTGCCGTTTGTTTCTCTCTGCATCCCACTCTGCGGCGAGATCTGGTCGCAGAGTGGCGAGATCGGTAAGTCCAGGTATGGCGCGCACGGGCATGGACGGAATCCTTGTGTAGGGGTACGACAGTGAACGGATCAGTCTGTGGGCGGAATGTCTACTCGCCCTTCGGTCTCAGTCGCTCTGCGGTCTTGGCGTTGGTTGTCGCTTCCAGTCGTCGTGCGACGTCGTGGATGTCGTCGAAGCAGCGGAATGCGTCGTATCCGGAACGGAAGGCGAAGAGACTGTGTTTGCGGATGACGCGGAGATAGGAGCGTTCGTCGACGTCGTAGATTTTGAGCGCATCGCGGGGTGCTGGGATGGCGTTGTGGTAGGCGAACGCGATTTGGTAAGCGACTTTGAGGATGTTTGAGATGTGTTGTGCGGTCAGGGCTGCGGTGTGGATGTCTTGTGGGAGGTTGTAGCGGCCGAGTGCGTCGAGATTGTCGGCAAGGTCGACGAGGGAGTCGCAGGCGCGCTGCGCGTGGGCATGGACATTTGTTGCCGTGGATGTCATGAGGTCCTCTGTCTGCGATGCGGTCAGCGTGACTGGAGCTGTCGCGGATTGTGAAGCACGAAGGAAAGAACTCTATGTGACATTCAGGATGCCTCATGCATGTCACATTGGCAAGTGTGAGAAGGACATTTGGCCGAGCATTCAGGGTGGACTCGGTTCAGAATCGTTTCGCGTCCAGGTCGGACGGTAACGTCACCTGCATGGATCCGCTGGAGAAGGCCGTCGAGGCGCACAAGCGTGCAGTAGTCGCGGAGAAGGCTGCTCGGGATGCTCTGTACGGCGAGATTTGGCGCGCGCGACAGTCTGGAGTTTCGCAGGTGGAGGTTGTTCGTCGGACTGGTTATACGCGTGAACATGTGCGTCGGATTGAGCGATTGTTCGAGGGTACGTCGGATTGACTGGTCGCGGCCGTTGCTCCAGGGCGAGGATTTTACCGAGTCAGTATTGGAAATATGTCCGCTTGAATGGTCATGGATACGCGTGCGTAGAACAGTGCCAGTCGGCAGGGCACACAACGAAGAGGAAAGAATGACGGGCTATGCCGATGGTTGGGCGTTGCTGGGCGACGAGGTGAGGGCCATCATTAAGGAGTATTGGCTGGACGGGTTCCCTGTTGCGGCGACTCCGGACGAGGAATACAACCGAGGCCGTGGCCCCGGAAAACGCGTCAGCCCTATTTACGAATACGACGACGGCGGAATCGGGGCGACGCAGTGGCTCAATGTCACCCACAACGTCGCCGCGATACTGAAGTCGGACGGTGGATGGAAGGTTGGCGGCGCGTTCCACCTGTGGGTTTCCACCGGTATCGGGACGCTTCCGTACGAGGTGCCCCTGCGAAACCCAATCATGATCGACGCGGGGGATAACGTGGGCTGGAGCGAACGTAAGGAAGAAGCAATCGCCGCCGCAGAGGCAGTACTCGGTCTGCGTCGATTGGCCGAGTAGCTCACCAAAGCAAATCGAGAGACCCGATTTTCCTCAGTCCACGAGGCGAATCGGGTCTCTCGCGGCCAGAGGAGGAGACGAGCTCTCCCGGCGCCTCCTCGCGTGGGCCGCCGATGCACTCTCGCTGTTGCGGAGCCTGCGAGGCTGTCCACAAGAAGATGAACCCGACTTGAAACGAGTCCGCCAATCAGGTCAACACCAGGTCTGGCGCACTGCCCATCCGTTCGACCCCGACATCGCATTTCGGCTGATCTGCTGGTTCCCACCCGACAGCAACACCGTCGTAGTGGCACTGTTCGCGGGCGACAAATCGAGAATCGGCGACGTGTTCTACAACAGTGTCGGACCCCGAGCCGACGCCGCAGTCCGAGCATGGAAGTTTCAGACAGAAGGAGATCAACGATGACCGAACAGTCGGATAAGACCCGATTCATTCGCGGAAATGATCGCATCGACCGACTCGTTGCGGACCCGTTGATCGCTGACGATGTCACCCGCTACGCGTCCGAGCGCGCGGAAGTGAACCGGATCTACGCACAAGGCCTGGCGGACATCCGCAAAGCGGGCAAGCTGACTCAGACCGAAGTCGCAACGATCCTCGACACTGATCAGGGCACGGTATCGAGAATAGAAAATCGCGACGATCTGCTGCTTTCGACCCTGCGCCAGTACCTAGCCGCGGCCGGCGCAGTGCATGCGAAGATCGTGGTGGAGAAAGAGGGTGTCGAGATCACCCTCGACCTCGACAGCTTCGGGTGACCATCGGTTCGATCACCATGTGTCGTGGTGATGGGGCACACTGACGGCGCAGAGTGGCGGCGAGTAGTGCCGGCGCGAGTGAACGAACGGACAGCGGCATGGGTATTGAAGAAGCTCAGGACGACGGCACGCTCTACGCGGTGCCTCCGAAGGATCCGGACACGATCTTGGGGTCGATCGACTCGCTGCACGTCGAGGCTCCGGTGGTTGTCGAGCAACGCCAGGAGTCGCCGCCCGCGTCCGGGGAAACCGTCTCCGACCAGTGGGGCGATTTCGACCACTGACTGTGACACCTGGTACCTGGCTGACAGTGCTGGCCTTCTTCGTGTTCGTAGCTCCTGGGCTGCTGTACGACCTGGCCAGCGTCACCAAGCGCACCCGTCGACACGAGACGGTGTTCACCGAGATCAGCCGGATCACACTGATGTCGACGCTGTGCAGTGCCGGCGCTGCAGCTGTGGTGACAGTAATCGGCATGATCGTCGCCGCACGATGGGAGAAGTACCCGTTTCCGGATCCGGCGTCGATGATCCGCGGCGGCTCAGGTTACGTCAACGCGCACCTCGCAGCGGTGTCGTGGGCAGCAGCCCTTTGCTTGGGGGTCTCGCTCGGCATCTCCTACGGCGCGTTCCGTCTCGTCTACCGCACGGACAAAGCCGCGATCTCCGACATTTCCGCATGGAGGTCGGTCCTGCGTGACGATCTACCTGACCCAGGTGTCGCATATGCCCTGGTCAAAATGAAAAGCGGCACGGTCTGGGGTGGGCGGGTCGCCAAATACACGCCCGACCCGGAGATGGCGAACAGGGAATTGGTCCTGAGTCCCCCGTTGTCTGTCCGCGATGCTGCCGCGTCACAGATGGCGAAGGTTCCCGACAAGTGGATGCGCGTCATCCTGCCCGGTCCGGAGATCGTCTCGATGGTTGTCACCTACGGTGATCCACCGCCGTAGGTGACCGGCCGGCACTGCGGTCAGGCGATGTGGAAGCGGTCGTCTCCGAGTTCGACCTCGACACGCAGGGAACCGCCTACTGCCTCGACGTATCGGCGCAGGGTGTCGATTTGAATTCGTGCGAGGTCCCCGCGCTCGATGTTGGAGATGCGGTTTTGGCCGACGCCGAGACGGTCTGCGACCTCACCTTGAGTCAAGGCAGCATTCTTGCGGAGTTCCTTGAGTCGGTAGGCCCGTACCTCCTCGAGCAGTCGGCCCTTGTGCGCGTCCACGGCGGACCGGTCGACGGGCCGTGCGTTGAGCATGTCGTCGAGACTTTTTGCCATCACGTTCACTTCCCTTCCAGGTTTTCGATGTGGGTGTCGAGCAGATCGTCGGCGATCGGAATGTTCTTCTTGTACCACTTGGTCCACTGACCTGATTTGTCTCCCGCGATCAGCAAGATCGCCTTTCGATGCGGGTCGAACGCAAACAGCACTCGCAGCTCCGAGCGCCCACTCGATCCCGGCCGTAGCTCCTTCATGTTCTTGTGGCGGGAGGCAGTGACCGTGTCGACCAGCGGCCGACCGAGCTGAGGCCCACGTTCTTCGAGCAATTCAAGTGCAGCGACAACCTGTTCATAGGACGACTGATCCAGCTGTGCAAGCCAATCTTCGACCAACTCGACGTCCACACTCCAGATCGACACTTCGTCATAATATCACTCATAGGTGATATTTGGGGATCCGTTTCTGCGGCGGTGCCAGCGGTGCACATCCTGCAACGACTTACAGCTCTGACATCAACTCAGGAAGTCTTTACCGAGCCAGTCGATCAGGCACTTCTCGATAGGGTCGGGATTCTGTTTGACTGCCAGCTTGGTTAGGTGGGGTGCGATGATGTCCTTGTATTCTTCTCCGAGAACCAGTTCGACTGCCTCTCTGGCCAACCTGAACGAGCGTTGCCATCGCGGGCCACGCCGGTCGTCTGGCCCCGGCCCCACTGATTCGCAGTTGATCGTGTGCACTATTACGCGAGCGTCTGCACCCTCGAACGACTTGATCGTCCGGTCGATTTTGTCCCGCCCCTCTCTGATCGCGGCTGCCTGTTTCCGATCCAGCTTTCGTCCCCTCACCAGATTGGCGATGAGCTGGCGATCCTCCCTCAGCCAGATCACATGCAATGGGCCCGATTGGGGCGCATTGCCTACATCTTTCGGCGGTGTCGGCAAGAACCGGCCTGGTAGGACGTCGGTGCCTCGATGGGCCCAGACGTAGCGAGGCCAAGGCTTGTGCAGGTGCTCTCCGTGGAGTTGTGATCGGTAGGCGTCTAGTTCTTCGCTGGTGGGGAGGCTGTTGTTGGGCCTATACCCTTGCGCAATTTTCCGAGTAGTGAAGAATCCGTAACCCAACATTCTCGCGAGGAGTGCACCGACATCTGCCGGCCAAGGACCGTCGGTCAACGAGACGATGGCGACAGCCGGGACATCTTTGTGCTGCCACTGACGATCCGGGCTACGCTCGGCGATCGTGTGCCTGACGGAGTATCGCAACCTGTCGGGTTCAGCGTCCCCTGAAGCCTCCGCGTCTGCCTTACTCATCCATTGAGTGGGGGCGCGAGGCGCGTAGACCGCCCCGTACCTGTTCAGCACGTGATGCAGTTCGTTCTCCAGGTCGTTACGTTCGTCCCGCAGTGAGACATCAGAGTCGTTCCCTTGCTTGTACACCCGCCGAAAGTCCAGGATGTCCGCTACGTGAAACCGAAGATCGCCGGGTCCTTCAATAGCTGGTTGAACTGCGACCGCCCAATTCTGCGTCGCGGTGGTGGCTGCGATGATCGCGCCGGTTGCCTCGGTGGTGTCGGAATGACGCACCGACATCTCGAGATCTCGGAGTTCACTGCGCAGTTCGAAAACCCTTCTGTGCAGCCATACTTCGTGCGCAAGCGCCTCTTGCACGTCTGGGACTGCATCGAGCATCCTGGCGAAGAACAGCTCGTCTACCTCTCCGTCGTGAGCGGCAGATGACGTCCACTCGAGGCTGAGGCGAGGCAGTTCTGCCAATTTCGGCCTTCCGTGGCCGCGCCTCCAGTCCGCGATCCGTTTGGGTGTCACTTCTTCGTCGTTGAACATTTCGGCAAGTGCGACCGGAGTCAGATGCGCCAGGTCTTCCTTGACGAACTCCACGAATCGAAGCCACGCGGGATCTGCTGTGTTCACCATGTGGCAAGTGTGCCATTTATGGAGCAACCAGAGTGCTTGAACGGCGCAGGTTCGCCCATTAGCCTCTGTTTGTGCAGGTTGCCGCGCCGGGCGCCTGCCCGACCGAGAGGAACGACATGTCCAGGTCAACTTCCATCCGCACTGCAACGGTTGCCGCTGCTCTCGCAGCGTTCACCGCTTTTGGTGGTTTCGTCGTCGTCCCTGTCGTCCACGCGACCCCCGTCGTCGCACCGCAGCAAGGCCCAGCGGGGGCAGTTGTGAAGTACCTCCAGAAGGTCAACTGGCAGAAGGAGTTCAAGGACGCAACAAAGGGGGTCGTCGTTCAAGTCGTCCTCGACAAAGTAATCGAGATCCTGGTCCCGAAAGGCGGAAGTAACTCTATTCCCGTGGTGCAGGCGAGCAGCATCAACAGCCCCGAAACGCTGATCAATCGGAGCTCGAATCCAGCAGGTGTCTCACCACGAGTGAGCTACGTGAAATCGAACGACGCGCGAGGACTCTTCTACAGCACCCTCAAGAGCGGTGGTATTCGGAAGAGTGAAAACAGCTACAAAGTCGGGGTCCAGACCGTGAAATTCAGCCCTGGGACGTCATCGACACCGCCTTCCATCACCATCTCGAACTCAGCGGTCACGAACAAGATCGTGGTGTTGGCAAACTAAGAGTTCCGAGAAGTCCATCGCCGATCGGAGTGATGGGACATCGACGAGAGCGGGTCACACCTTTCGGTGCGGCCCGCTCTCCGTCATCTATGACTACATCTCGACTTCCGTTCCACGATCTCTCTCCGGGACCATGACCGGCTCACCGCTGAATCACACCGGAGTTTCCGGGGACTTCATCGACTTCGTCAACCGATCAAGAGCAAGTACGGCGTCGAGCCGATGTGCAGGGTGCTCACCGAGCACGGCTGCTCAATTGCGCCGTCCACCTACTACGAAGCCCGCAACCGTCCTGCGTCTCGGCGGTCTCTGCGCGACGAAAGGCTTAAAGTCGAGGTCAGCCGGGTGCACACCGAAAATTATTCGGTCTACGGCGCCCGCAAGGTGTGGCTTCAGCTGAGGCGAGAGGGTATCGAGGTAGCGCGCGGTGCACGGTCGAACGGTTGATGGGTGTCCTCGGGCTCGAAGGTGCCCGTCGAGGCAAGGCCAAGCGCACCACCATCGCCGATCCACAAGGGCATCGCGCAGACGATCTGGTGCAACGGAAGTTCAACCCGATCGCGCCAAACATGTTGTGGGTAGCCGACTTTACATACGTTTCGACATGGTCGGGCTGGGTCTACGTCGCGTTCGTCATCGACGCGTATTCTCGCCGAATCGAGGCGTTCTACTACGGTGAACACAGAGCTACGCGAATCGCGGAGTTCTCAAATCAGTAAGTCTCCGGACTCGCCGGTGTGATTCAGAGTCTGGATTTCAGGCAAGAGTGGTCGTGTTGTCAGTCCGCTGGCCACTGGATAACCCGTATTCGATGTCTGGTCCCGCCCACTGAATGATTTGTCCTGCTTGGTCGATGGTCAAAACGCACACCCAAGCCCTCAGAAACGATCTGAGCCCATTCGGGTCCAGAGTGTGCGGGCTCAATGGTCCAGCAGGTCGAGATACTCGGTGAGCTGTCCGATCGGGGCGACAACCTCGCCTCGCAGCATCCACGTTGCCTCACCGTCGACTATTCCGGGATCCAGATGACCGCCGCTTGGCAGAGTCGGCCATTGCAGCCATTCATTGAAGTCCTGGAAGTTGTGCGCGATCTCGATGGTTGCGGCCAAAGCATCGAGGCCGCTGGAGATCCCGAACCCGCTACCGTCCTGATTGTTCACTCCCAAACTGAGAACGAGCCCAGGAACCGGGAACACGTCTCGTCGAATGTCGACGCGCCACACCCCCGGATCGAACTCCCGCATTCCATCGAAACGAAGGGTGTCGCGCGAGATCCGGGCGATCACGGTCAGGAGTATCTCTTGGAGTTCCGGTGACGGCTCGAATGTGAATCTGACATCCCACCTGGCACCGAAGTCGGAACCGGACACATACATTCTCCGAATGCTATTCGACAGCCGTTGCTATTTCGCCTGTGAGTGACAATATTCCCCGCGTCCAAAGCAACCGTCATCTGTTCGAAAAAACAGATCCTTTCGGTTTGACCGTCGAACGGGGCGATCGGGCTTGCCGATCTTGCAGGAGTGATCGTGATGGAAGAATGAGGGGATGCGCCCGAACAGGTACCTCGACGATTATCTGCATGGGCTTGAGTTCCTGAGTGGGGTGTACCCCGATGATGCGGGGGCGATTGCCGAGCACGGCATCGTGGCCGCGCTCGATGATGATGATGCGTTCGTGTTCTTGCTTCGCTTGGTCGGTCCAGAAGCCCCGGCGTTCGCGGATGAACTGTGGCAGTTGATCAGTGGTTTTCTGAACAGTCGCCGCGTCGAGGAGTTGTTCGGAGGCTCTGAGGATGCCGGGTTGGCGGATCTCAACACAGTGAGAAAACCGAGATACCTCCCGCCTCCTGCTCGACCGAGGATCCCAAGGTGAGAGTGTCTGACGGCTACCACCGTGCCAAAAGATTCAGGGAAGAACGTGCCAAATAATTCCGAAAGTCACAGTCGCGGCCTGAGTTTTCGGTTCCGGAGAAGCCTGGACCCGGGCCATGCCGGTCGCCGTGCAGTGCACTTCACATAGACTTCCGAACACGTTCCGAATATTGTGGGGGCATGGCCCCGACCGCGACCCGCACCACACGCCGCTCCTCCGACCTGAGCAAACACTCGGCCGAGGTGTTCGCCGAGGCCGAGGACCACCCCGTCACCGTCACCCGCCGCGACGGCGAAGATCTCGTGCTCATGACACAACGCGAAGCAGACAGCCGCGCCCGACTCCTCGAGTTCGCGGCACAGCTGATCGGAGTGGCCGTCGACGACGACGGACCCCTCGACGGACGGATGTCGCGCGCATTCCCCTGGATGCTGGCACTTTCCCCGAAGGATCGTGCCGTCTGCGCTCGAGACCTGGTCGACGCCGCACGCGCGTCGTTCGCGACCGACCAACCGCACCTGGTACTTGCGGAACTGACCTCGTGGCGAGAAACGGCGACCGCGATCGCTGCCGGCCTCGGTCAGGCCGACCTCGAATGGCTGGACACTCCAGAAGACGACACGATGGTGGAGCGTCCGTAGCGGTGGCAGGAAAACGCGGCGAGCTCGTACCTCGACCGACGAAGAAGACCGAGTACGAGATCCGCTTCGCGACCAACAATGCACGCAAAGGTTGGCGGGACCTCACTGCGGTGATCCGCAACCCGTTGGCGGAGGCCTGGGATTTCCTGACGCGAACCCCGCTGGTGGTGGATCCGAAGAACTACCCGCTACGCGGCGACCTCGGCGTCGTCACTCGCGACGGCGTGAGCCATCAGCGGTGGCAGCACAAACCCACTCAGCAGGGTGATGCCCGCATTTGGTTCTATGTCGAGGGGCGCACGGTGCACGTGGAGCAGGTGCACACCAACCATCCGAACGAGACGAAATAGGGATCCGTGTACGGAAAGGCCCCCGGACGCATGCTTGGGTTGTAAGGATCATCGCCACCGCTGCCTGCACCGCACCGCCGGACCGAGACCGCTTGGGTAGTTGACTACAGCCCACCCTGATTGATTTATGTCCCGAGTGGCCCCATTGGTTGGTGATCTTGTTGGCCATGTTGAGCGGTTAATCGAAGCGGAAGCCGAAGAGTCCGCCGGCGTCTGTTTCGTCGGTTAGACGTGTGTCGAGGATGTAGGGGTCTGCGTCGAAGGCGCCGTCGCTTTGAAGTTCCACGGTGGCGAGGAAGTCCGAGTTGAGGGTCACGATGTACTGGAAGTTGTGTTGTTCGGCGAGTCGGGCTCCGATGTTGAGGCACGATGCGACTTGGCGGCCGTCGATTGCGTCGAAGAGGTGGCTGTCGTGTACGAGTATCCGAGGTGCACGGCCTGCTTTGATTGCGGCGATTGCGCACACGATGTCGAGTATGAAGGTCTCTACGCTGCGGACGCCTACGCTCGCGTCGCCTGATATGCGGGGCTCGACGCCTAAGAGTCCTTTGGGTGTCGGCGAAATCAGAAGTGATGCCTCACGGTCGGTGTAGATCTCTGCGCCGAGTTCGCCGAATAGGGAGATCGATTCAACGAGGCTGTCATTTCGCTCGTTCAGTTCGGTTCGGACCGAGGCGACGAGTTCTGCGGTTCGCAGTTTGATCGTGTCGCTGATGGTGCTGATTGAGTTCGCGGCTTCCAGTCGTCGTTCCAGGTCTGCGACGTCGGATTCCTTCTTCGCAAGATCACGCTGGAGGCTCAGAAAGGTGTCGAGTGCGACGGTTTCGTTGAGGAGAAGCATGATCTGGGATCGCTGGTTGTCGAGGCTGCTGCGTTCGGAGTGGATGGCTTCGAGGCGGGTGCGGATGCTGTTGAGTTCTTGTTCCAGGAATGATCGGCGGTTGCGGACCACGGATTCGTGGAATGCTCTGACCTCGTCGTAGCGCCGGCTGACGGTGTTCGGGAGGACGAGTCCGATCTCGGCGTAGACACGAGAGAGTTTCGCCGTCAGTTCGTCCTGCTCGGACGTCTCGACTTCGTCGGCTATTGCTTCGTCGATCTCCCGTGACCTTCGTAGTAGAGCGAGGGCTTCGTCGTTGAGTTTCTGGATCGAGGCGCTGAGCTTGTCCGCTTCTTGTTGGTGATCGGCGTATTGTTCATCGACTTTGAACCCGCGTAGATCCCCCTGTGCGCGGTCGCGGTGGCGGCGGGCTGTCGCGAGTTGTGCGCGGATCGCGGATTCGTCGAGTGAGAGGTGGGTGATTGCGCCTTCACGGACTGCTGCGCGGATGGCTTTGCCTTGTTTGGTGAGGCGATCGACATCGCCTGCCTTGCCCAAGATTTCTGGTGAGAGTCCCAGCATGAAGCCGATCTTCACGCCTGATTCCCAGTCGGCCTCGGACTGGTGGCCCTTGATGGGGTTGTTGAAGAATGTTCGGATCAGTTGACTCCAGAGCTGACCGGCTGTCGGGCGGGTTGCGTCGGATGGTATCCGAAAGATGTTGTGGGAGAGTAATTCGCGCCATTCATCGACGTGGATGTCCGTCGAGTTTCCGGTTATCGACCAACCGGAGACTTGAACGCGGGTCGTCGGTGAGACGGCGCGTGTGACAGTAACTTCGTCGTCCCGGTCGCCATCTTTCGCGGGAAGCGCGAGGGTGGCGGTGAATGTGTGGTCGGTGAGTTCGGATGCTTTGAATTCTGGCGGTAGGTCGCCGCCGAGGAGGTACCTCAGGATCTTGATGACGCTGGTTTTGCCGATGCTGTTTCGACTGTCGCCTTGCTGGGATGTGTCGGTGCGTTCGGCGACGAGGATGTTCAGGCCCTCGCGAAACCGCAGAGTCTTGAATCTTGGGTCGGAGGAGGTGAGGCGGCTAAGAAACATGTGTGCGCCTGAGGAAGCCTTCATCGGATGTGTCCACGAGTCTCATTGTGTAGAGGGCGGCCAGTGCGAGTGTGAACCAATCGAATGTGATGCGTTGGGCTCGATGTGACGAATGTTCGTGAATGCTGAACCGTTCCCAGAGGGCCGAGACCGACATCGGATCGCGGAGTTCTTCGAGGATCTTGGAACCGACTGTCATGAGGGCGCGGTCCGATGACACCCCTTTAGTGGGTAAAAGCATTGGGTGTCTCCACTTCTGGGCCGTCTTCGTTGGTGGGTGGCATCTCGAATATGTGGCAGGAATCGAAGAAGTACGAGACGACTGCGAACGCCGCGTTGGCGCGCTTTCCATCCATCCTGAAGTTAGTTCCGGCTACCGACACATACAGTCGTTCAAGAACTTCGGCTGGTACTGCCGTCACCGCATGGGCGTCCTGGTACATCGACCGAAATTTCTCGCCATGAACGTCACACAGACCTGGGTCGGACAACTCTTCATACCAACGGTCAATACGAGGAGCCAGTAACCGGCCTGCGTTGAACTCGAGACGGCTCGCGTCGGGGAGCTCGTTGAAGTCCATCTTGCCTGCGGGGACGGCCAGTACACGTGCGCCGGTTTCCACAATCACGGTGTTGGAGTCGAGCGCGTCAAGTAGGGGCAACAAGTCAGAAAGTTCCACGTTCTCTGCCCCGGGCGCCCCAGGGAACAGCGCGTTGAGGACAGCGACATCGAGGGTTCCGACCACTTCCACCCAGAGTTTCTCGGTGTTAACGAGCCGGATGGTCAGTGGGCGCTCAGCGGACGGACCGTGACTTTGTTGGAGACCGGTGAGGGCTTTCAAGGACTCTGGACCTGCTGGTGCGTTCGTGACGAATTTCCATGTGTGGAAGCTGTCCCACTGAGAGAGCCCCCGTGCGAAGTCTGAATTGATCTTGGCAGCGAGTTCGCGCTCTGCGCTGCGGGCCGGTCGTTGGCCGTAGCAGGCGTAGAAGATGGTGCCTGAGTCCGCCAGCCCGTCGCACCCGCCATCGCCGAGTGTTCCTGACGGAGCGGGGTTCACGTAGTCGTCGTGGAATCGATCCAGCACCTTCGAGGCATAGTCCTCGAATGCTGTGCCCGACTTGAAACACTCCTGTTGATGGCGGAAGTGGTACCAGTCTCGCCAGTTCGCCGTCAGCAGCATCTGTTAGCCCGTCGTGGTCTTGCGTCGACCACGGTCGTGGTCTCTCGCAGAAAAGACTATCGTTCATCAACTCGGCGATTGTCTGTCCCGTTAACAGGCGTGGCGTCAGCATGAGTGGCAATGGGAAGAGGCGTAGGGGTTTTGGGTGGGTGCTGGGCCGCAGAATGTGGGTGTGACGCAATTCGATGCGACTTGGCATCGCTTGTTGGTGTGGACGGCTTGGCAGACTCTGTCGTGTGGTTCGGGAGGTTTGGCGCGAGATGGGGGAGAACATTGGTGGATGACTGGAGTCCGGTCTTTCGGGCGCGAGATGGGGGAGAACATTGGTGGATGACTGGAGTCCGGTTTTTCGGGCGCGGAGGTGGGAGCAGGACGGGGCTGAGTTCGCGGAGTGGATGGATGGTGCTGCGGTCCGGTCGCCGTGGAAGCGTCGCAGGTTCGGGATCTGGCGTGAGGAGCAGTTTTCGGACAGGATGCGCGTTGCCCGGGAGGCCAAGCGGCAGCGGCGGGCGGAGCTGGCGGCGAATCCGAGTCCTGAGCTTGTTGCGGCGTACGAGGAGTTGCGGGCTGCGGAGGCGGCGTCCGGTGCCCGACTCGGTTGCGCGCGGGGTGGTGATATGACTGACCCTGAGACGGTTCGGTTTCTTGCTCGGTTGTTGAGCGATCACGCCGAAAAATTTCAGTAAGAGCAGTGTGCGCGGCCATATTTGTGGTCCGCTCGTTTCTCTGTCGGGAAGTGCGACGGTGAGTTGGTCGAGGTTGCCTTCGATCTCGACGCTGACGACGTAGTTGCAAGGCGGTGTGTGCGGCCTTCGACGTGTTGGGCGCCGATGCGTCCGCCGGGTTTGCGTTGAGGCCGGGGACTCACCGCCAAAGCGGGACTGTGAGCGCACTGGCGGTGAGCCGTGCGCACCGAACCGTTGCTATCTGACAGTGCGCAGTTCAGGCGACCCATCCCCCGAGGGAAAGACACCCGGGGGCCGGCCGGCGCGGCAGACTGTGTGCCCGACATCAAACCGCCGCGACGTCCATTTTAGAACCGCGCACCGACTGCGTACAGGGGGTCGAAGGGTGCTCGTCTCGGTAAGCCGGTCAGATCATGATCTGCATACTTCGATCTCCTCGTGCCGAAATCCGTCGTTTCAGTTTCACACTGGCCCGTGGTTTGGTCGGGTGTGTTCGATCTCTGGTGCGACATTTCATCGTGGCGCTCTGGCGATTGTCGGGACGCTGTTGAACGGTCATGGTTTGATCGGGCGGCCGGGTCCGCTGCGTACGCCGAATCCGTTGGCTCACGGTGTTTTCGATCGAGGGGAAGGTGTCGAGATGAGCAGCGACGCGTCGGGTGACTTGATTGCCGGTGGGATGGTGCCGTGATTTCGGATGTGCGTATGACGAGTGATGTGGGTTCGTTGTTGCAGTTTCTGCTGGGGACCGAACCTGTCGGTGGGGTGGAGGTCGTTGGCGGTTGTCGAGAGATGAGTCGGCATGTTCGATCGCATCCGTTGCCGGCGAGCCGTGTCGATGATGCGGGGTGGGTGCGGTCGGTGGCAGCGGTGATGGAGGGGCCGCAGCGGGTGAGATCAGGTTTGAGGTCGTCACCGCGGGGGCCGAAGTCGCCGGTGCAGTCGTGGGTGGCTGTTCTTCATGTCTCGGCGGATGCTCTTGCGGGAGTGAACGGTGACGTGTCGGTGATCGCGACTGGCTTGATGAGCCGACTCGGTATCAGCTCGGATGATGGTTCGTGGCGGTGGATCGCGTTGTCTGTTCCTGCTGTCGGCCGGTTTGTGCGGCGTGTGCAGCTGGCTGCGACACCATTGGACGACCGTGACCCGGTGTGGAGTTTGCTCGGTCACGAGGGATGGGCGGCGCGTATTGCCGCGACGGTGGTTGGGGATGCCGAAGGTGGGTTTCTGTGCTGACAGACGAAGCGTTCCGGCAGCGGTGCCGGGAGGGTGGGTTGCTGGGCCACTGACATTTCTCAGGAGTAGGTCGTGGATGGTTTCGGTGAGCCGTCATCGGGGAGCCGTCGCATCTCGGGATGTCGGCTCAAGGAGATCCAGTTCTAGTCCCGTGGCGGCAGGATTCGTTCGCTGAGCGGGTTGTAGCAGACGAGTCCGAGGTTTTGCGCGGTGCGTACGAAGGCGTTGGCGGCCGTGATTTGTGCTCGTGAGGTTCCGCTGACATGGATCGCGGCGAAGCTTCCCACGGTGCGTACCGTCCAGGTCGCGCTGCTGTCGGTTTTCGTGTCCTCACTGTTGCTGGTCATGTGGGCCCGTTTCTCTGTCGGGGATTGTCAGTCGCGGCACTGTGAACGACGGGGAACAGCGATGAGTGAGATGCCTCCGATGAGGCTGGTCGGCGACGGCTCTGGACCAGAGCGCGGCAAGATTGTCGATGCCGTTCTTCTTGGGCGGTAGCGGGCACAAGACATCGACGTCGCCCTCGGCCTCGCCCGATACGGGAAACGAGCAGACCACATACCTCTACGCGTGAAAGCCTGTGCTGTGCGCGTCGAAGGCATCATGGCTGCGACGCAGTCGGCATGGTTCCACACCAGCTCCGGGAGAGGGTGGCCGTCGTGCCCGTGAATGCGAGCAGCGGAAACGGTCAGAATTCCGTCACACTCGATCTCTGTGTCGGTGAAGACGCGATCAGTATCCCGTGACTCCGTATCGGGCGATCGACACAGCGTTGAGACGGCGTAACTCAGCCCATGCTCGTCAGAAGGACCTCTTTGTCGGCCGGGGGCATCACACACGCAGTTCCGTCCGACGCCACGACCATTCGATAGTGCCGGACACCTGCGGAGAATTTCGCGATCGTGCCCAGCCGCAAGGCATATTCCTCGAAGCCAGGAGGAACGAGCGCCAGCCCCCACGCATCCGCCTCGATGGGATCGAGCGCCACGGGTTCGCCGGTGCGGACGTGCCGGCCGCCGACGAACGTCATCATCAGCACCGACCCGGCCGGATAGGGACCGGTCATCGTTGTGCTCGTATCCAATGCCAGATGGGAAGCGAACACCCGAACCTCCACGGTTCGGTCGAGTATCGATCGTCCGATCAGCTTCGGCGGGGGTTTCTTGCGGGCGATCGTGCGAGATGTCCCTGGCACCAGAGCTTTTCGCAGTAGTCGGTGTAGTTCCCGTTCGTGTCGGCTGCGAACCTTGTCGATCAGTTCCGCGAATTCGTGCACTAAATACTCCCTCACCGTGAGTGCCCTTCGGTATTCACGATACTGACATGACCGCAGGCAGCAGGCTGTCATCCGCCTGCTCGGCGACCCGGTGACCTGCGGTGTCCCCGGCTTTCGATCGTATGAGCCACTTGACGGGGAATTCGCTCCCGACGAGGAGGGGTGGTTCCATACCGCCGGCAGGACGAGCGCGTCGGGTGGTTGTGGTTGGCGGGCTTATGTATTCGGGGCGGAGCGGCGGGGGCCGTGCTCCGGCTGACCCGGTCGACGGGGAAGCCGATCGCTGGCGCAGATGATCTTTCGGTATGGGTGTCTGATTTTTCACGCTACCGCTGTTACCGGGCAGTAATATATGGTGATCGTCATAACGCAGTCCGGCGGTGGTGTCAGTCACATAGATGTGGAGTCGAAATATGCCCTCACGAACACTCGCCCGAATGGTGGTGACAGTGGTTGCTGCTGCCGCATTCGTGGGTGTGACCGCTCCGGTCACGGTTTCGGTTGCAGCGGCGCAGCCGCGGGTGTTCGACACGTTCTACGACTACGACGGTTCGGCACCGCTGTCCTCGTATGCCCCCGGTGATGTCCTCAAAACGCGGACCGTGCCTTATCACGTGGTGAACGTTCCGACCCCGTTGCAGGCGGTGCAGGTGCTCTACCGTTCCACCGACGCCCTCGGCCGGCCCGTCGCCAACGTGACCTCGATTCTGCGACCGCCGAACGCGCAACCCGGAAAAGTTCTCTCCTACCAGTCCGTCTACGACTCACTCAACCCCGACGACAGCCCCTCACGTGCCATCGCCGGTAACACCCCGATCGGACAGTGGACCCCGAGCGGACGCAACTTCAACCTCGGCGGCACCATGGTGTCCGGCGAGATTGCGATGTTCGGACCGATGCTCGCCGCCGGGTACACCGTCGTCATTCCCGACACCGAGGGCCCGGAGGCGGACTTCGCTGCCGGGCCGGAGTACGGGATGCTGACTCTCGATTCGTTGCGCGCCGCCCGAGAGGTCGCGGAGACCGGCATCACCGACGATGCGGAGATCGCATTGATGGGGTACTCCGGAGGGGCGATCGCCACCAACTGGGCAGCGATCCTCGCCCCGGACTACGCCCCCGATGTCGACGACGACCTGATCGGTGCCGCCGAAGCCGGCGTCATGGTCAATCCCGCCACCAATTTGCGGTACGCAAACGGAAGTCTGGGGTGGGGCGGGGTTGTCGGAATGGCGATCGTGGGAATCGGTCGCGCGTACGATATCGACTTCGATCCGTATCTCAACGACTACGGCCGCGAGATCATGGCGCGAATGCAGGACGCGTCGATCGTGAACGCCGGCGCCCAGTACCCCGGCCTGACCTGGCAGCAGATGGTCAAACCCGAGTACGCGGACCCCAATTCGGTTCCCGAGTTCGTCGACGTCGTCAACACGATTAACATGGGCATCGCCCCGATCCCGACCATCCCGATGTTCATCGCCCAAGCCGCCAACGGCATCTTCAACGGAACCCTGCCCGGCGGTCCCGGCACCGGCCCCGGTGACGGCGTCATGGTCGCCGATGACGTCGCAGCCCTCGCCACCCGCTACTGCAATGCCGGCCTCGCCATCCAGTACGACCAGTACGACACCATCGAGCACTTGATCGGTGGCGCGCTCTGGTTGCCCGGCGCTCTGCAGTGGCTCGTCGACCGGTTCAACGGCGCACCCGCCCCGAGTAACTGCGGAAAATTCGCCCCCGGAAATTCCCTCGCCCCGCAAACACTCGTCGCCCCCGGCCATCCCGCATCTGTCTCCCCGACAGGATCGGGGAGTGTTTCTTAAACGGTGTTTCGGCCCGACACGCTGGGTGAATGCCCGGCGAGAAGGGTGCCGTGATGACGACACTGGATGATGTGACGAAG
>NZ_JBVHEH010000057.1:0-19883 GCF_055562955.1 Kitasatospora sp. NPDC015121 | reverse complement strand
GGAGCCCTGCCCGTTACTTCCCGCACCCAATCCGATGGACGACCCACAACACCCTCCTGACCTCGAATGTTGCGTCCACCGATTGAGCCCAATCAGTACACCTCAAAGGGTTTCGCGATGCTCTGCGCGAAGTTGGGTGTCGCGCAATCGATGGGAGCGGTGGGCACGAGCGCAGATAATGCCCTGGCCGAGTCGTTCAATGCGACACTCAAACGGGAGACCCTACAAGGAGCAGCCCGCTGGGAATCGCCCCGGGTGGCGAGGCTGGCGGTGTTCCGGTGGGTCACCCGTTACAACACCTGGCGTCGACACTCGTACTGCGACTATCTCAGTCCCACCGACTACGAAACCGCTCACACATCCGATAGCCTGCAGCAAGCCGCGTAATCACAAACCCCGTGTCCAGTTTCCGGGGTCAAGGCCCCCTCGACTGATCCTCGTACCGAACCGCGTGCAATCCCTTGTGGCGCAATGCCGTCAATGCGACAGTACGTGCATCGTCCACATCTGTCTTGCGTCCTCCGCCGGTATCGAGCACGCGCACACGCATGGCGAGGGTGGACGGTACGTCGACGACGTGTTCAGCGTCGGCGAGCAGTATTTGTGCGATACCGCGCCCCAATCCCTTGGCGCCTTCGACGGCGAAACGCCGCTCGGCCCATCTGTGTGATCATTTCCGCAGTTGCGTGGCAGTACCGGAATTGACAGCGAACCTGCGGCGGGCCATTGTCTCGCCGCTGTTGTCGACGGCGACGGCTGTCAATGATGCTTTGTGCGGGTCGATTCCGATGATGATTAATTCGGATGCTCCTGTTGTCCGGGTGCGGTTTCGGTGTGCACCTGCGGTGGGCATCCTGACTTGAAGTTGATCGTTTCACGCCTCTGTCGAACCACACCGTAGGCCGGTGTCGATCGGAAGGGCACGCTATAAGTGAGCCAATCACCCGATTGGGGCGGCAAGGAGCTTGCGAGCCTGCGCCGACCGACACCGTGGACTTTACGAGATTGCAGATCCCGGTTGTCCTGGTTTCCATTGAACAAGTCAGGAGCTTGGGTAGAAGCCCCGTCAACGTCTTGTCTGCCCTTCCTGACCGGCGAGCCCTCGTTTGGTAACAGGAAGGCACTTTCCATCATGACAATGATCGAGTTGGAAGTCATCGCCGGGATCGACACCCACGCCGACACCCATCATGTCGCCGTGATCGATACCACCGGTCGCAGGCTAGGAGACGCGGGATTCTCGACAACCTTGAAAGGCTACAAGGCGATCGCCGCGTACATCGCCGCGTTCGGCCTTGTCCGACGGGTCGGAGTTGAAGGCACCCACTCGTACGGCGCTGGGATCACCCAGCATTTGAAGGATTCCGGGGTCCGTGTGGTCGAGGTGATCCGTCCGAATCGGCAAGTGCGGCGTATGCAAGGAAAACAGATCAGGTCGACGCCTATGCAGCCGCATCAGCGGCTTTGGCCACCGACGATCATCCGGAACCGAAACAACTCGACGGTCTCGTCGAGGCCGCCCGCTACATCCACGCAGCGCGTCGCAGTGCGGTCAAAGCACGAACTGCCACTCGCGTTCAGATCAAAAGTCTGCTGGTCACCGCACCCGAGCAGATTCGGGCCCGGTACCGAAGTACCGCCGACACGGCATTGTTCCCCGCCTTGGCCCGCACGAGGCCGGCATCGGAAGAGAACATGCTCACCCGCACAATCATGTCGTCGTTGAAATCTCTGGCGCGCCGGTACCAGCACCTCACCGCGGAAATCGACGTACTTGAGGCCGATCTCGAGCAGCTGGTGCTTGCGATCAACCCGGGGCTGGCGCAGACGAAGGGCATTGGAACCGTCACCGCCGCACAACTATTGATCACCGCCGGTGGAAACACCGATCGACTGAAGTCGGAAGCGTCTTTTGCAGCACTCTGTGGGACGAGCCCTATTCCGGCTTCCAGTGGCAAGACCACTCGTCACCGGCGGGGTCGCGGCGGCGACCGGCATGCAAACTCCGCCCTCCATCAAATCGCCCTCACGCGAATGACCTACGACCAACGAACCCGCGACTATATTCAACGTAAGCAGCAGGAAGGCAAGGGAACCAAGGAAATCCTCCGCTGCCTCATTGGATGAGTATGGGTAATGCGGGCCATGTCGGCTCGTTCGTCGGGAACGACGGGGGACGGCCACGCTGTCTAGCCACTCGATGGCCCGTTTGAGCAGGTCGCCCTCGCCGTTGCCGGGGAGTGTGATCGGCGCGAGAGAGCAGCCCCACGAGGGCCGAACAATGAGGAACCGACGCCCTGCCCGGCTCCAGCGACGGTATTCGGACCTGGAGGTCAACACATGTTCTGTGGATGGGATTGGGGTTCAACTCGGCACGGCGTCTGCTTAATCGACGACAACGGGACGGTAATCAAGACCTGGATGATCGAGCACACCGAGAAAGGCATCGCGGCGCTCTTCGCCGAACTCTCCCAACTGGGTGATCCGGCCCGGCTCCCGGTGGCGGTCGAGCGTGGTGAGGGTCTGGTCGTAGGGCGCATTGCCAGCGCAGGGCATCCCGTACTGATGATCGAACCGGCATCTTTCAAGGCTGCGCGGCCACGGTGGGGTTCGGCAGGAGCGAAGGCTGTCACATCATGCTCGCCGACTACGCCCGCACCGACAATCACCGCCTGCGCCGGGTCGAACCGGTAGCGCAGGCCACCAGGGAACTTGCCACACACGTTCGCGCACGAACCGTGCTGGTCCAGGCGCGCACGGCGTCCTCGAATCAGTTGTGGGCCATCTTGTCCGAGCACTGGCCCGGCGCGGCGAAGGTATTCCAGAAGCTGACATCCCAAGTCGCACTGGCATTCTTGGCCGACTACCCCACCCCACAGTCGGCGGCACTTCTCGGTGAAGGTCGGATGCGCCAGTTCTGCCATCGGCACAGCTACCGTGGCGGCAAGTCCGCGGGCCGAACTCGTCGGGCGGCTCCGGGCAGCGCCCGCCGCCGCGAACCCCATCGCGCCGAAGGTACTCGAAGCGATCATTCGTGGATCAATCGCCCAGATCGCCCTGCTCAACACCGAAATCGCCCGTCTTGAGCACGAACTCGCGGACGCCCTGGCTGCCCATCCCAAAACTGTGCTCTTCGAGTCCCTTCCGCGCGTCGCCAACGTCAGCCTCGCGGCGCTCATCGCAGAGATCGGGCCCTGCTCGAGCGATGCGACTACCGGCGAACAGGTCGCCGCCCTGTGCGGGGCCGCACCGGTCACGAGGGCCTCGGGAAAATCCCGCAGCGTCGGCTTCCGCTATACCGCCAACAAGCCGGCACGCGCCGCGATTACAGGCTTCGCCGACAACTCACGACACAGCTCGGCGTGGGCTGGCGACTGCTACCGGCGTGCCCGTTCGCGGGGTGCTCGGCACCCACACGCGGTACGGATACTCGCCCGTGGATGGGTCCGAGTGATCTGGGCCTGCTGGACCACCGACACCCCCTACGCTCCTTGCCGACACCGCGGCGAACAACTGCTTGTCACCGCGACTTGACCAAGAGAGCTCAAACGCGTGATCGCTCGAGAAGTCTTTCACACTCATCAGTAGCCCCGTCCCCGTTGTCGATCACCGAAAGCTTCGACCGCTCCGCCAAGAACGCGGACTCATCCAAGTTCAGGCGGCCGCAGCCTTGGGCGTCAGCATCGCCAAGATTTCACTCGCGGAAAACGGACGGGTCCACGACGCTACCTTCCTCACCACCTACGAAACATGGCTCCGAAACACCGATTTGACACCCTAGGAGCATCAATTGGCCTGCTGCGCCCGAAAACTGCTGTATCCCAGACAACTTGACAACATCTACCGGGCTCCGCACCGCAGGCGAACCCGCGATGCGAGTCATGCCTTGACCACGAAAAGAGGGCTTCAGATTTATCAATAATATTTGCATCACGTGCAGAAAGCGTTAATCGATGCGTAGCGCTGCTGCGGCGCAACCCATTCAGTCGCGGTGCTCCGATGTGGGATGAGTTCCGAATTGCTCGGCTAGGGATGTATGCAATCCGGTTGTCAGCCCACATCTTTCGCGGGGCCTTGTATTGCAGAAGTGTTGAACAACGAAAGGTGGGCGGTTTCAAGAAGCCAACGCAACACCTTCATGCGGAGGTTGTCGTGACGGTTTCGTGGAACGATCGGTGCATCGCGTATTCGATGCTTCTTATGGGTGCTTCCGCTCAGGAAACGGCGAGCCGATTCGGTGTGAACACGGGAGCGGTCGTCGAGTGGGCCAGGCTAGCGGGCATGGTGATCCGTATGGGAGCCCGAGGCGGCATCGAGCCTGTCACTACGTCAACGTCAGCGTTGAATCCTCAACGCGCATACCGTCGCTTGACTCACCAGGACCGTGTCTTCATCGAGATGGCGATCAACAGCACGCCCGCGTGGTCGATACGAGCGATCGGCCGGCACCTGGACGTTGCCGCGTCCACAATTTCACGGGAGCTTGGACGTCACAGAGTCGAGACCGGGCGAGGGCGCGGCGGGTCGCGAGAGACGAGATACCATGCCGGTGTCGCGCATCACCACACGATGCGCTCGCGCGTGAGAACAAGGGCACGCAAACTTGATTGCCATGAGCTGCGGTCACTCGTCGTCACAGGCTTGAACGAGAAGCACTCTCCGCAGCAGATCGCAGGGAGACAACGGATGATGTTCCCCAACCAGCCGCAGTTGTGGGTGTCCCACGAAACAATCTACCAAGCCCTCTATGTCCAAGGCCGGGGATCGTTACGGCACGAATTGACCGTCGCCAAGGCGTTGCGTTCAGGCCGTTCTCGCAGGACACCTGCCTCACGATTGCCATCCCGCGATGTCCGACCGTGGTTAGCGGGGGCCCGGCTCACGGACCGGCCCGCTTCCGCGGCGGATCGTGCTGTCCCTGGGAATTGGGAAGGCGATCTCGTTGTCGGTCCCGCAAACTCCGGGATCGTCACGCTCGTCGAGCGGAACACGCGCTTCGCGTTGATAGAACGGCTACCCGGCGTCCGCGACTCGGCCACCGTGATCGACGTCATCCGCAACCAAATCATGCGCCTCCCAGAACATCTCAGGAAAACTCTGACCTGGGATCAGGGGCAGGAGATGTCGAGACACAAAGACTTCACGATCGCGACCGGATGCCCCGTGTTCTTTTGCGACCCGCATTCGCCCTGGCAACGAGGCTCGAACGAGAACCTGAACGGCCTAATCCGCGACTACTACCCGAAGGGCACTAACTTCAACAACGTATCCGACGACGCGATCGAGGCAATGGTCGAGCAGCTCAACAACCGCCCCCGGAAGATTCACGGATTCCATACCCCTCGTGAGAAACTGAACGAACTCATCAGCAGTGTTGCGCTGGGTTCTTGAAACCGCCGTGCACTTACGCTGTGAAAAGAGAGTTTTTCAGGTCGGTGCGTTCGCTACGCCAACCGGTGCCGTGTGAACTCAGAACTCGCAGAACCCTCGTTGGGTTCTGCTCATCGACACGAGTCTTCCTTGGTGCAGCACGATCCGGTCTTGAGGTGCGGCCGCAACGGCTTCTTCGAGGCTTTCCGCACGGATGGCTAACAATTCGGCCTGTGCATCTTTCTCGATTCCCGACTTCGGAAGTGACATGACGTCACGGGCGCCGTCGCTGACGGCCCGATAGGCCTCCTCGACAGACAGATGCCCGGCAGTGACCAGCAACATCGCTGTCTCGAGAGCATCGCTGCGTCCGAGCGGGTTGTAAGGGTCACGAACGTTGTCGGCGCCGGCGCCGAACCGTACACCGGCATCGATCAATGCCCGCGCGGCGGTGAGACCACGCGGCATTGCCACAGGGGTGTCCCAGCCCTGTAGGTACAGATTGGTGATCGGCAGGCTGACGATCCCGACGTTGCTCTCTTTGACCGCTTCGATCACGCGGGCCAGCACTTCCGGCGTGACCATTCCCAGACTGACGCAGTGTCCGGCGGTCACCGGCATCGAACTCGGCCAGTCCCGGACGGAATGAGCAAGCTCCTCGAGCGTGAGCATCGTCGGGTTGGTTTGCTCGTCGGTGTGCATGTCGACGCCGACGCGGCGATCACGTGCTATTGCCAACAGTCGCTGCAGATTTCCGCTGGGGTCGGGTGTTTGGTGCGGATGCCCACCCAAGAAATCGACGCCGAGGTCGAGGGCTGCATGTACTGCCTCGTCGCCCACGACGTACGGCGTCATCGCCACGAGCTGAATATCCATGACGCTCGAGAGTTCCTCACGGACTTTCACCAGTGCCTGAATTCCACGTAACGGCTGGTCGCCTCGTAGGAGATTGACGTGTGATCGCACCGCGGTCGTTCCGTTGCCCAGCAGCAACAATGCCGCGCGTCGGGCGCGCTCGGCAATACTCTCGACGGTCAGGGACGGTGTGTGGTTTTCCCAGGTTTCGATTGCGGAACCGAGATCACCAGCAGGTGGCCGGATCTCGTCGAACGATAGTGCCTTGTCCAGATGCGCGTGCGGCTCTGCCGGCGCCGTGAGCAGGAGAAATCCGGTGAGGTCGAGGTCGTCCTCGCTTGGCACTAGCCCTTGCGCGGGTACGACGTCATACACTCGCCCGCCCACGATATGAACATCGACGATCCGTCCGTCGACGAGGGTCGCATTGTGCAACGTGGGCACTGCGTGTCCGCCCAGGACGAGGGGCAGCGGTGCGGCGAGGGGCAGCGATGAATTCCGGGTCACGGTACTCCTAGGGTCGATCGAGTGAACGAAAGTCTTTCTTGCGTATCGAGCAGTGGACACCTTGGACCAGGTCTACTACCTGCGTCACCGAAAAGTCGCCCGCTGCACTGAGATACAGGTAGGCCTCACTGGGTGTCATACCGGTGTACGAGGCGAGGAAATCGACCGAGAGTTCCGCGCATTGACGCATCGCCTCGTCCAGACTCTCGTTCATCCCGAGGATGATCCAGTGATCGTCGGTGTCGACGAAGGGCATCGCGGCACGGGGCTGAGACAGAGTCTTCACGACGGTCAGTCGGGCGGTGACCCGCAGCGACCCTTCGAGTGCAGTGAGCGCGATCTCGCCGTTGCCCTGCGCGAAGTGCGGGTCGCCCAGGTAGAAACCCGCTCCGTGCACCTGGATAGGCAGGTACAGCGAGGTTCCGACCACCATCTCGCGCACGTCCATGTTGCCGCCGAACGGACCTGGCGGAATGGTGCTCAAAGGCTCGTTACCGGCAGGTGTCACGCCGCACAGTCCCATGAAGGGCCGCATGTCGATTGTCGCTGCGCCACCGCTGAATTCGAATCGTGCACGATCTGCGGTGTCGTCGAGTGGGCAGAACTTGCTGAATACTGCGGGAATGCTGCCGTCGACATCGCGCGGAAGGATTTCCGGCAACGCACCTCGCTGATGCCTGCTCGAGATCACTCCGTAGGGAACTCGCGGTGTCATCTCGAGGAAGTCGACGCGTAACCAGTCGCCGGGCTGGGCCCCGCGCACGTGAACGGGTCCGAGCACCACATGTGGAGCTTTAGGCGCTGTAGGTTTGCGGAGGTCCGATGCAGCCAATTCGATGGCGTCGGCCAGTACTTTCGAGCGGTGGACTCCGTATTGCCGGAAGTAGGCCACGGGGTCGCGGCCTTGGTCTTCCATCAGACCTTCTTGCGAGACCGTGTCGAAAGTGACAGTCTCGCCGCTGTCGAGGGTGAGCACAGGTTCGGTCGTCGCGGTGGGGAGAGTGCCCCAGCTGACTGTGTCCGGTGTGCACCAGAGGTAGTGGTCAGCGGAGCCCGGATAAATCCCGGCCTGGAGTATCTCCATTACGCGGTCGCGGCCGCGGCAAGGTACGCACGCCAGCCACCTGGGGTGGTGATTTCGCGGGCTGAGTCTGTGACGAGGGGCAGTGATCGGCACACCATGCTCAGCGAGCCGCGGCCGTCCTCGAGTTCGATCACTGACAGTTCGAGTTCGTCCGGCTCTCGCGGCAGTAATTTCTCGCGCAGCTCGGCGTACGACACCTCGTATATCTCGCCTGGTACGGACCAACCGCCGACATCGACGGGAGCGAGTCCGGGAAACTCGTCGTCGAACGAGAAGAACCGATAGGCCGGTGCGGTGCGCACCGCACCGACAAAACGCGCCGAGGACAGGGCGTCGTTGAGTGAACCTCCGCTCATTGCTTGGCCGTTGACGAACATGAGGACAGTGTTGGGGGACATCGTAGGAACTCCTTGTTGCGGCGGGGTCAGTTGCGAGTGGATCAGCGCAGTGTGGTGTTGCCGTGCCCGCGTAGTGCGTGGATACGCACGGCTGTGGTGGCACGGTCGAGGTCGCCGCTCGCGAGGTCGTCGAGCAGTGCGCGATGTTGGGAAATCGGTTCGTGTCCCGATTGCTGGACGTAGTCGTCGGTGGGATACAAGAACGCCTGCCTCTCCAGGAACGACGAGGTGACGGGGCAGAACGCGGCTCGGTTAATGGCCATGTGGAATTCGAGATGAGTCATGGCGTATTGAGGGCTACCTACCCCGAATTCACTCAGTGCACTATCGAGCGGTGTCAGCATCGCGTACAGCGAATCCCAGTCCACGCTCGAGGTTTTCGCGGTGATGAGTCTGGCAGCCACTTGGTCGAATGCGACTCGGAGTTCGTGAAGCTCGGCACGTGCCTGCGCATCGACATCCACGACGATGAGCTGACCACGCCGAACGCGTTCGACAAGACCTTCACTTGTCAACCGCTGCAATGCTTCTCGGATGGGAGTCCGGCTCACACCGAGCTCGTCGGCGATCTGCTCCTCGGTCAAGCGGGTTCCGCCACTGAATTCACCGGTGGTGATCTGTTGCCGGAGATACAGATATACACGTTCGCGTGCACTGACAGGATCGCCGCTACGGCTCACGATCATGCTGTCCAACGGGCTCACAGGGTCGTCCTCGCTTTCGACAGTGCTGCCCGGCAAGCGTTGGTGGCGCGCTGCATGAATGTTCCGGACATCACGTTCATACCTGCCGACAGCGCAGTGCTCTGCAAGGCGCTCACCCGATTGTTCAGATCGAAGAACTGGTTGCCCGGAGATACGAGAGCCGAGAAGTCGAACACGAACGGCGACTCCTCGGAGGCGTCCGTCTCACCCCACGTGGTCGTATTGACCAGCAACGACGGCGTGCCCGGGCCGAGCAGCGCGGAGACGTCAGCAGGTGCTGCGAACTCGGCGTCGAATCGCTGCGCCCACACCACTGCAGCGTCGAGATTGCGGGCACTGCCGATCAGTCGCACACCCGGCCACGCCCGGCGGCACGCCAACGCTACCGAGTTCGACGAACCGCCGGACCCGAGAATCAGAATCGACGACGGTGTCCGGCCACCCATCAGCGTTTCCATCGCCGCCTGAGATGCCCAACTGTTGGTGTTGACTCCAACCTCGCCCCTCGACTCACGAACTATCGTGTCGACGACACCGGTTCGCACGGCGGACGGAGTTGACATCGCCAAATACGTTGCGACCGACTGCTTCCACGGACTGAGAACGAGCGCGAGTGTCCACGCAGGATTCGCCAGTAGCGCCTCGGGATTGTCGAATGGCAGTGTCCCATCCAGTTCGACGCCGTAGTCCGCCAGCGCATCGAGGAGCAGTCGACCTTTCAACGCATGCGCCGCTGTGGTGCCTATCCCGGCGATCGCAGCGGGGTCGGTAGACGGTGAACCGGTGGACCCACCATGTACTTCGTCGACGCAACGCTCAACCGCGGCACGGATAGTGGCGGAACCGGTATCTCCGAGCAGTGTTGCCTGTATGTCGCTCACGCGCTCTCCTCGTCTGTTGTGCTGGATTGTCATTGTTCGCGGATCGGCAAGTCAGCGCACGGAATCGGCAGGCGTTCGCGCCGGCTGGACCTGACGGCCGCGGGGTGCGCCGACCACTTCTCCCTTCTCGTAGACAAGGCCGCCGCGCAGGTACGTCGCGACAACACTGCCGGTGAGCGCCCAACCGTCGTACGGAGTGACGTTGTGCTTGGAGTGGAGCGAGTTCTGGTCGAGAACAACCTCGGCTCCGGCGTCGACGAGGACGAAATCGGCATCGAAGCCGGGCGCGATCTGACCTTTGTTCGCCATCGACCAGCGCTGCGCCGGAGTGTAGGAGCACAGGCGGACGATGTCTTCGACGGTCAGCTTTCCCTGCGCAGCGGCGGTGAGCATCAACGGAAGCATCGTTTCCACGCCGATGAATCCGCCGTACGCCTTCCACACATCTGTCTCGGCCTGCTCGTCGACGGTGTGCGGGGCATGATCGGTGGCAATGATGTCGACGTCCCCGCGGTCGATCCCGTCCCACAATGCGGCCACGTCGGAGGCCGGGCGAATCGGCGGGTTGAGCTTGATCAAGTTCCCGTAGGTGTCGTAGGCATCCGCGTCGAGGAACAGGTGCGAGACAAGTGCTTCGACACTGACCCGATGCCCCTGCGCACGCAGATCCATCACCCGCTGGAGTCCGACGGCCGTCGATAGGTGATGGATGTGCAGTTTGGTCTTCGCTTCGGTTGCCATCGTGATGATGCGAGTAATGGCCTCGACCTCGACGAAGGCGGGCCGGCCTTCGAGGTGTGCGCGCGGATCCTTACGACCGGACGCTTGGAGGCGGTCACCGAACATGCGCAGCAGGTGATCGTTCTCCGCGTGCACGCCCACGACAAGATCGGCGGCAGCGGCAGCTTCGAGTCCACGGAAGATCGCGGCGTCGTTGGGGCAGCGGTTGTCACCCGTCGTCTGACCCATGAACAGTTTGAGTCCCATGGCGCCCAGCTCCGCCATGTCCGCGATCTCGTCGGAGTTGGCGTGATCGAGCATCCCGTAGAGCCCGAAGTCCACGTACGCCTTGTTCTTCACCAGGTCCAGCTTCTGCCGGTATCGCTCGGCCGTCGCGACGGGGGGTTTGGTGTTGGGCATGTCGACGACGGTCGTGACGCCGCCCGCAGCTGCAGCCGACGTGCCGCTCGCGAAGTCTTCCTTTTCGGTCATTCCGGGCTCGCGCAGATGGACGTGCATGTCCACCAATCCTGGGAGAACGAGCAACCCCGTCGCGTCGATGGTCGGCACTCCCGGGGCGAGGAGATTGTCGCCGACTGCGAGGATGCGCCCATCGGCGACCGCGATGTCCTGGCGGCGGCGACCGTCGTGGGAGATAACGGTTCCGCCGGTGACGACGAGGTCCGGGGTTGTGGGAGAGGACATTTCAGGGCCTTTCGGTTGCGAAAACAGTGTGTTGGACAAGGGAGTGCTCTATGCCAGCGCCAGGTCTGGATTTTCTTCGTGGACTTCGCGAATGGGCCCGAGGTCGAACAGGTCGTCAACAGAGAGGTTCAGGCCGCCGGCTGCGATGGCTTCGATGTTCGCTGCGGCAGTAGCGTCGGAGATCGACAGAATTTGCTGTCCGGCAGAGCCGTTGCGGATGAGTTCGTTGCCCGCGATGCAGCAGTCGTAGGTGGACTGAGGGTTCAGGTTGAGATCCTTGCCGTATTCGTTGACGGTGAGGTCCGCTGCCCTCTGTGGGTCCGCGAGAACGTCCTTCCACCCCCGGATCTCGGCGTGTAGGAATGCCTTGAGCTTCTCGCGGTTGTTGTCGATGTTCTCCTGGGTGGTGATGTAGGTCTGCCCGACGAGAGGAAATCCGACGTCGGCAAGGAGCATCGTGTTGATGTCGAATCCCTTGTTGCGCAGGTCGACCACCTGACTGTTGACAAATCCGACGTAGCCGTCGATCTCACCGACAGTCATGCCGATCGGGTCGCCCTGTACCGGCACCGTGTTGATGCGGGACTCGTCGAGACCGAGCGCTGCAATGAAGTTGCGCCAGACCGGTTCACTGGACGAGGCGCATCCAATGGTTTTGCCGTACAACTCTTCCGGTGTATTGACGGGATTGTTTCCCATCGTCATGACGCATCCGGCGTAGCGACTGTAGACGGCGCCGACGATCTTCAGCGGCGCGCCCTTCGCGACGGCAGATCCGGCGATGGGCACCTGCGAGACTCCTACGAAGGTGCGTGAGAGGACATCGGATTCGATCGGTGGAGCGGTGGGTCCACCGGAGACCAGATCGGAGCCACTGAATCCTGCGTCGGTGTAGTAACCGTTCTTGTCGGCGACGTAGCTTCCGGCGAACTGGGTGTTCTTGATCCAGGCCAGCCGCTGGGATGCAACTCCGAAACCGTCTGCGGAGGCGCTGCCCGAGTCGCCGGACATGCAGGCCGACAGAACGGCGGGCCCGGCCAGAGCGAGGCCGCCCAAGGTGAGTCCGCGGGTGAGAAATTTCCTGCGATCAAACTGTGTGGTCATCGGGTATCCGTTTCGGTAACGAGGAAAGGTGGGGTTCGGCTGGCGCCGCTCTCAGCGGGGAGCGCTCATGCGTGATGTGACAGCGGCTTCGATGACGCTGACGATCTGGTAGATGACAATGCAGGTGACGGTGAGTACGACGACCGAAGACCACAATCGTGCGAATTCGAATTCGTTGGCATCCCTGAGCATCTGGCCTCCCAGTCCCTGCCCGGTGGCTAGCCATTCGGCCAGTAATGCGCCGACGATCGAGGTGGTGACGGCTAGACGCGCTGCGGCGAACCAGGTGGGAATGGCATGGGGCAGAGCAACTTTCCAGAATGCGGACAGAGTGGATCCGCCATACGCGACCACCATATCGACATCGGTCCGCGGAGTACTGCGGATCCCCTGCAGCATGGTGAGCAACGCGGGCACAACGACGATCGCAGCACCGATGACGGCAGTGCCGACCAGTCCGCGTCCGAAGATCAACACGAGAATCGGCGCGATAGTGACCATCGGGATCGCATGCAACGCCGTGACAGACGGAATGAACATGGCCTCGGCTGTGGCCGAAAAGTAGAAGAGCAGTGAAACACCGGCCGCAAGAAACAGCCCGAGGACAAATCCATACGACGCATCGGTGAGCGTGCGGGCCAGATTGGAGGTGATCACTGCGCGGTGCTCCGCAGCATCGGTGTCGGTGATCAAGTAATTCCAGACATCCGTCGGCGACTTGGCGACGAACGGGCTCACATCGACCAGTCGAATGAAGAGGGTCCAGGCGGTAAGGATGGCGATCACTGCCCCGACGAGCGTCGCGAGAGTACGCGCCAGGCTGTGCACAATCGTGAGGGCCTGGTTTCGCTGTGCGGCGCGCGGGCCGGCGACCTCCGAGGGCGAGTCCTGTGTGATTGTCATGCGTTGACTCCCGACGTACTTGCAGCCCAGGGGGTGGCTATCTTCTCGACAGTGTTGACCAGCAGGAATGCAAGACCGGCGATGAGGCTCGATACCAGCGTGATTCCCCAGGTGCGCACCACGTCACTCGAGGACTGAGCGACAACGAGCGCAGCCCCTAAACCTCGCTCCTGCCCCATGAACTCACCGATGATCGTTCCCAGAATTGCCGCGGGCACAGCGACTTTCAGTGCAGTCAAAATACTCGGCAACGCCGACATGAGCTGCACCTTACGCAGAACGAGGTACTCACCGCCGCCGTACGCACGGACCAGATCTTCGCTCGACGAATCAGCATGTGAGAGCCCGTTGATGGTGCCGACGAGGGTGGTGAAGAAGACCGAGACTGCGGCCATGATCGCGGACGTGACAACACCGTCGAAGCACGCCGCGAGGATGGGTGCGATTGCGATCAACGGGATGCACGCCGACGCGATACCCACCTGCAACACCAACTTCTCGAGGGCCGGAACCGTCGTCACCAGCGCTGCGCACGCGATCGCGGCAAGATTTCCCCACAGGTAGCCCACCGAAGCCGATGCCAACGTGACGGGAATGTGGACTCCGTAGAAGGCGAGACCGTCGTGCATCACGCCGCCGACAATGGCGGTGGGTGGCGCTATGCCCGGGCCGAGAATGCCTGTCATACCGACGATCTGCCACACGATGAGCACGACCCCGGTGCCGAGCACTCCGAGGAATCGACTGTTCTTCATCGGCGGTCACCACCCACGGTGGCCAGTGCGTCCTCGTCGCGGGTGCGAGCGCTGAAGAGAATGGAGGACAGGAGATCGACGTATTCGTGGAATTCGCGGGTGCGCATCATCTCCGGTGTCCGGGGCCGCGGCAGATCGATCTTGACCACCTTCTCGACGCGCCCGGGCCGGGCGCTCATAACCACCACGGTGTCCGAGAGAAACACGGCCTCAGCGATACCGTGCGTGACCATGAGGGTGGTGGCAGGCCGCTCGGTCCAAATCCGGAGAAGCTCGATATTGAGCTTCTGTCGGGTCATGTCGTCGAGGGCGCCGAACGGTTCGTCGAGGAGCAGAACGCGGGGCTTGACCACGAGTGCCCGCGCGATTGCCACGCGCTGGCGCATACCTCCGGAAAGCTGTGCTGGTCGTGCATTCTCGAAGCCGGTGAGGCCGACCAGGTCGATGAGTTCCTGAACGAACTCGTCCGAACCCGTCTGCTTCGACACCTCGAGGGGGAGACGAATGTTGGAGCGGACCGACCGCCAGGGCAGTAGTGCAGAGTCTTGGAATGCGATTCCGAGGTGGCGGTGTCGGCGCATGTCCTGCGGAGTTTCGCCATGGACCAGTGCGGTGCCTGCGCTCTGTGATTCGAGGCCGGCGAGGATCCGCAATACGGTGCTCTTGCCGCATCCGGACGGTCCGAGGAGCGTGACGAATTCGCCTTGCTCGGACTGAATGTCGACGCCGTCCAGTGCGGTGACAGTGGAGCGTCCAACCTTGAATTGTTTTGTGAGACCGCCGATGTGGATCCCCGGCGCGGTAGGCGAGATCATTCGTTCTCCCTTGATCGGATGCGACCCCGCTTGCATACAAGCTTGGATCCAAGTGCGTAGATCGAACTTTAGGGACGCTGTGTTTCGATTGCATGAACGACGGAAACATGTGGATTACATTGCGCTCACGGCTCTTCCTCACGGTCCAAGGCGAAGCCCGCAAAACGATATGCAAGATCTTCGTCAACTCGTCGTGCCGCCTTTACGCGCTCAGCAATCGGAACCGCGCGGGTTCCTAGAATCTTGGAACACCCTTGTATGAACTGGTACCCGGAAGTTGGACTGGCTGATCCGTGCCCCTCAAAGTGAACCATCTATATGAGAGATGAGGCAGAGTGATCCACAGGAGGTCACAGGATGTTGTCAAGTTGTCTGGGATACAGCAGTTTTCGGGCGCAGCAGGCCATTCCACAGAGCAGTCGGTCAGGCAGTGATGCGTAGTTCAGTGACCTGATTCCAAACCTGGAATCGAGCGCGGATTTCGGTGCGGCGGTCGGTGGCGTTCATACGGTGGCGGGGCGGGCGGAAGTGCGGGGAGATACGACTGAAAGCGGCGAGGAATCGTTGCGCTGCACCGACGGAACGGAAGCCTTTTCATCGCCCGCTCGCGTTGCCGGGTCGGCTGATGGGAATTCTCGGGGGAGTGGAACGCCGACAACCCTGATTCGATTGCTCCGCGTCTGGAGGAGCGGACGCGTACCGCGTTGTTGCGGTTCGCGTGAGCGTGGATCGGTAGTCGGAAGGGGACCGGCCCGAAGCTACCGGGCCGGTCCCCTTCGTTGGATACTCGGAATGGCCTCTCACCGTGGGCGGATTCCGTCGATCGTCGCAACACTCGAACCGGGGATCCACTGTAACGACCCGCCCAGATCACCCTCGGCGGATGACGCGGAGAGTGCTCGACCCCGGATATCGTCCGCTGCATGGACAATGATGTGGAAATTCGGGCAATCGCGAAGGACACGTACACATTTCGGATACGCGATGGTGGAAAACTATCGCACGATGTACGCCCAGGCCATCGACGCAAGCGACCCCCGCTACATCGGCGGATTCGGCATCTACCGGCACTACCCCGAGCCCGCCAGGCCTGAGAATACAGACATCGTGACCCCCAACAACGACACGCCGTATTCATGGCTGTGGCTGGACTTGCGAGCCGAACCGTACGTCGTGGGTGTCCCGGCGATCGACCGCTACTACATCCTTCCGTTTCACGATCTCTACACCATCTACGCGGGATTCGTCGGCGCTGTGACCACCGGAACCGGTGCAGGGTCCTACCTCCTTGCCGGGCCTACCTGGAACGGCGACGTGCCCGCCGGCATCGACGGGGTCATTCGTTCTGCCACTGATTTCGTCGGAAGCCTCACCCGCACAGCGCTGATGCCCGACGGTATCGAAGCGATGGAGAAGATACAGGCCGCCTACGACGTGCGCCCACTGAGTGCATTCGCCGCGACCGAGAAGCCGCAACAGCCCCCTGCCCCACAATGGCCGGTCTGGGATGAGCAGAAGTTCACCACCACAGTCGCCTTCTACGAGTTGATCGACTTCCTCCTTCAATACGCGCCACCGCTCGAGGAAGACGTAGATATCCGCGCGCGGATATCTACGATCGGACTGCGTGGACAGGGGAAGTTCCGCACCGAGGACCTCGACGCCACTGAACGGGCACAATTCGAGAACGGCCTCGCAGACGGCAGAGCCGAAATCGAAGTACAAGAAGGCCATACATCGTCATCGATCGGCATCTTCGGAACCCACGAACAGATGGCAGGCAAGTACTCGCACCGCAACATTGGTGCAGCTAAAGGGATTTACGGGCTCCCTCCGAGCGAAGCGTGGTACGCGGGCTGGCTGAATGACACAGACGGCGACGTTCCTGTCGGGACCAAGTCATTCACTGTCACTTTCGCTGCCGATGCTCTACCGAAGGTCAAGTTCTTCTGGTCGGCAACTATGTACCGACTCCCGGAGCGGCTACTCGTCGCGAACCCCATCGACCGATACTCGATTGGCGACCGCACACCGGACATCGTGTACAACGATGACGGCTCTCTGACCCTGCACATCTCCCACGACGAACCTCGCGAACCCGCAGCGAGAGCGAATTGGCTCCCCGCTCCCGAAGGGCCCTTCACCGTCGTCGTCCGCGCCTATGGCGGTGAAGCCGACATCGTCGACGGCACTTAGAGAGCATTCGGAAACTCGCGGCGGTGCTCGCTCAGCGCGCTTGTGGGGTAGAGGCGGGCTCCTGGTTGGGTCAGGGATGAACAGTCGCTGACCGCACCCAGGAGCCCGCCATGTCATCATCACTTGTCGCGTCGTGCCCGGCATGCCCGTCGGGGGCGCCTGGGCATCGGAACGTGGTGTATCCGTCCTCGTCACTGACCGACGCACAGTGGACGGTACTGCAACCATTGCTACCTCGGCCGGGCAACTCCACCGGATGGGGCGGCAGGCCCGAAAAGTACTGCCGTCGTTTGGTGTTGGATGCGATTCTCTACGTGGTTCGGGGTGGGATCGCGTGGCGGCAGTTGCCGGTGGAGTTCCCGCCGGCGTCGACGGTGTACGGGATCTTCGTCCGTTGGGTCCGCGGCGGGGTATGGCAGGGCATCCACGACGCGCTGCGCGACCGGCTCCGTGTGCGGGCCGGACGAGACCGGTGCCCGACCGCGGCGATCGTCGACTCGCAGACCGTGCCCGCAGCCGACACGGTGCCCGGATCTCGTCGCGGATGGGACGGCGGGAAGCGAACGAATGGGGTCAAGCGGCACATTGCGGTGGATGTGAACGGGCTACTGCTCATGGTCGTGGTGACCGCCGCCTCGATCCAGGATCGAGACGCCGCGCACCGGTTACTGGCCGGTCTGCGGGGCGGCTTCTCCACTATCCGGCTTATCTGGGGCGACGGCGGCTACCCCGGTCGACTGCTCGGTTGGGCGAAAAGCGTGCTCGCCCTGCAGGTTGAGATCATCAAACGGATCCCCGGTGCGAGCGGATTTCACGTGCGGCCCCGGGTTTGGGTAGTCGAGCGCACGTTTGCGTGGATCAACAAGTACCGCCGTTGCGTGCGCGCTTACGAGACCCGACCCGACCACCACGAGGCCGTCATTCACGTCGCCATGATCGGCCTCATGACCCGGCGCCTTGCAAGGGCATGAACCCAGTTTCCGAATGCTCTCTGAGAGTCCAGACGCACGAGGAACGCTTTTTCCCGGTTCGTGACTTTGGTGAGGTTTTCGGAGGATTCCGTGCGTGAAAGTCTGGGCATTGCCATCGATGATCATTCCATTTCCACGGCGCTCGTGGACGCGGACACTCCAGTGCTCGGGGCGATCGACGATTTCCGTCATCCGTGGACCGCGGACGTCCGGTCTGCAGCGTCGACGGCGCGCGCGTTGACCTCTGCAGCCGCCGTCGCAACCGAGAGAGCAGCACGTTCTCAGTTGCATCCGACGACGATCGGAATGGTATGTGAGCGTGCAGATGTCCGCGACCTCGTCCCGGAGGCGTTGTTGGCACAGGCACGAACAACCGTCGAGCTGGTCAACAACCTCGAGGCGCGTCTTGCTTACCTTGCCACGGTGGATGCTCTGGCCGGTGTTTCCCCGGTTCTCGTGGCTTGGCCGGAGGGTGAGGAGGGCATCGTCAACTTAACTGGGCCTCCGTCAGGGATGATCAACGGATGAGTCGGGGAGACGAGACAAAGGTGGATTCGACGCGGTCACTCTACAAACGGCACCGCTATCCTGCGGAGATCATCGCGCACTGCGTGTGGTTGTACTACAGGTTCGCCTTGAGCTTGCGCGACGTCGAGGAGTTGATGCTCGCCCGTGGCATCGTCGTCTCGTACGAGACGATCCGTGCATGGTGCGCGAAGTTCGGGCCCGAATACGCGCGTGGCCTGCGCCGACGCGCTCCCGAACCTGGCGATACATGGTTTCTGGACGAGGTGTTCGTCAAGATCGGCGGCATCCGGAAGTACCTGTGGCGGGCGGTCGATCAGGAAGGAAACGTCCTCGACGTCTTGGTCCAGTCACGACGCAACGCGAAGGCTGCGAAACGTTTCTTCGGTAGGCTGATGCGCAAGCAGGGCCGGGTACCGAGGGTGCTGGTGACCGACAAGCTTGCCAGTTACGTTGTGGCGCATCGGGAGTTGATGCCATCGGTCGAACACCGGCGCTCGAAGTACCTCAACAACCGGGCCGAAAACTCGCACCAACCCACCAGGCAACGAGAACGCGCCATGAAGTTCTTCCGTTCACCGGGCGCAGCGCAACGGTTCCTGGCGGTGTTCAGTGCGATCTCGCCGCACTTCCGGCCCGGGCGACACAAGCTCACCGCGAGCGATTACCGCTCCGAAATGACCAACCGATTCGCCACCTGGAACGACGCCACCGGCGTACTCGCCGCCTGAACCTGGTTTCTCACCAACAGAATCCGCCCCAGTATGATCGAATATTGTTGATTCCCAGTCATGTTCAGTTAAGTTGACAAAGCCCTGCCGGCGGTGGGGTGTCGGCTGGGCTCGGGCCGATCGCTCGGCGGTGCCGGCGGCGGTGGGTGGGGAGCTGCTGTTGCTCGTCGATTCGGGCGTGCGACGGGCTCGGGAAGGTCGATTTTCGGGTGTTTTTGAATGTTGTTGTGTTTCAGTAACTTTGGGTGATCGGTTGGTGCATAATCAGTTTCGGTAGTTACGCATGGAGTTATTTTTGAGAAGTTCGAATTGTGTTGTTGTAGTTACAATTTCGAGGTTTTGTGGTTCTGTATTGTCTTGCGATTTGGGGTGGGGTCCTGTAGGATGGGAAGCATGATGACGATGAGCTGGCAGACGCGAGACGGGGTAGCGTCGAGCGACCCCCACTCCTCCCCGGCCCCGTTTGGTGCTTGGGTACCGACTTTTCAGTTACGATCAAATCCTTTGGTGACAAAGACAATTCAGGAATTTAGAGGAGCGAAGCGAGTCGATCGACGGCAGCCTGGCTGGACCCACTGCGAGCCGCGCAGCGGCTCCCTGGCGGGGAGCGAAGCGAGCCGCTTCCGTTCCCGATGCGGAGCATCGGGAGAGCGCCGCGG
>NZ_JBVHEH010000056.1:0-22697 GCF_055562955.1 Kitasatospora sp. NPDC015121 | reverse complement strand
GGTGGTGGCGTCGGCGTTTGTGGGTGTGTTGGGTGTTGATCGGGTGGGGTTGGATGATGATTTCTTCGAGTTGGGTGGCAACTCCCTCATCGCGACTCGGGTTGTCATGCGCATCGCCGAAGAACTCGAGACGGCCGTACCGGTTCGCCTTCTGTTCGAAGCGTCCACCGTTCAGGAACTCGCCGCACGTCTCGAATCACACGTCGGTGAAGGAAGCCGCCTTGCGCTGACAGCTCAGGATCGACCGGAAGAGATTCCGCTTTCTCTTGCGCAGCAACGTATGTGGTTCCTCAACCGGTTCGACGGCTCCGCCGGTGCCTACAACATGCCGTTTGCTCTGCGACTGAGCGGTGAACTCGATCTGGGCGCGATGCGTGCAGCGATCGGCGACGTAGTAGGCCGTCATGAAACCCTGCGCACTGTGTATCCGGAAACCGATTCGGGACCGGTCCAGGTCATCGAACCGGTAGGACATACACCGGTGGAATTGGACGTCGAAAGCGTCACGGAAGCCGAGATTGTCGGCAAGCTGGTCGAATTGGCGTCGACGAGGTTCGACGTGACGGCCGAAATCCCGCTGCGGATTCGGTTGTTCCAGTTAGCCGAGAACGAGTACGTCCTTGCCGTGGTGGTGCACCACATCGCCGCGGACGGTTCCTCGACTACTCCGTTCGCCCGTGACCTCGTCATGGCCTACGCGGCCAGGGCACAGGGAACGGCGCCGGGTTGGGCTCCGCTGAATGTGCAGTACGCGGATTACAGCTTGTGGCAGCGTGAGGTACTGGGAAGCGAGGAAGACCCGGAATCAGTGTCGTCCGAGCAGATCGCCTACTGGAGCCAGGCTTTGGCCGGGTTGCCCGATCAGCTGGACCTGCCGACGGACCGTCTGCGTCCCGCCGCGCAGTCGTACCGTGGGGGTTACCTCCACTTCGAGATCGATGCAGCAGTGCATCAGGGCTTGGCATCACTGGCCCGTGAGCACGGAACAACCTTGTTCATGGTCACGCACGCGGCATTCGCGGTCCTGTTGGCGCGCCTTTCCGGCACCGACGACATCGCCGTTGGCACCCCGATCGCGGGCCGTGGCGAGCGTGCGCTCGACGATCTGATCGGCATGTTCGTCAATACTCTGGTATTCCGGACACACGTCGACGGTTCCGACAGCTTCACGGAACTGCTTGCCCGCGTGAGAGAGAACGACCTGCAGGCGTTTGCGCACGCCGACGTTCCGTTCGAGCGACTGGTCGAAGTTCTCAACCCGGCACGTTCGACCGCTCGGCACCCGCTCTACCAGGTGGGCTTCCTCTTCCAGAACATGGAACAGGCAAGCCTGGAACTGCCTGGTCTCACGGTGAAGGGCCTGGAGATCGACAACGGTGTCGCTCAGTTCGATCTGCAGTTGATCGTCGGTGACAACTACGACGAGCGTGGCGTTGCCTCCGGCATCTCGGCCGTGTTCAGCTACGCGCACGACCTTTTCGACGAGTCGACAGTGCAGTCCTTCGCTGATCGGTTCAACACCGTTCTGGCAGCGGTGGTTGCCGATCCGTCGATCGTGGTCGGCGACATCGACGTGCTCGATCCGCGTGAGTCGAATCAGGTTCTGCAGGAATGGAATGCAACGGAGCAGGCACTCGACGCCGAGGCGACACTGGTCGATCTGTTCGATCAGCAGGTTGCCGCGCACGGTGATTCCGTCGCGTTGGTGCACGGGCTCGAATCGCTGACGTATGTGGAGTTCGACGACAAGGTCAACCGGCTCGCCCGTCACCTGATCGAACTGGGTGTCGGTCCGGAGTCGTTGGTGGCATTGGGAATGCGACGCTCCATCGACCTGGTGATCGGCATGTACGCCGTTGCCAAGGCAGGCGGCGGTTATGTTCCGATCGATCCGGATCATCCGGCCGATCGCACCGGGTACGTCCTCGAGATGGCCGCGCCGGTCTGCGTGCTCAGCAACGAGAACGACGCACCGTCGCTCGCGGGGATCGACAATGTTCTTCTCATCGACACCCTCGATCTGTCGCGCGTCTCCGGAGCGCCGGTGCGCGGCGACGAGCGGATCGCACCGCTTCGTTCGGCGAATACCGCGTACGTGATCTTCACGTCGGGATCGACCGGCAAGCCGAAGGGTGTGGCGCTGTCCCACGCCGCGATCGTCAATCAGCTTCTGTGGAAGCGTGATCGCTACGGTCTCGACCAGACCGACGCAATGTTGCTCAAGACTGCAGCGACGTTCGACCTCTCGGTCTGGGAGTTCTGGTCCGCGTTGACATCCGGGTCCCGCCTGGTCATCGCCGACCCGGACGGCCACAAGGACGCCGAGTACATGCTGGCGCTCATCGCTCAGGAGAAGGTGACGACGCTGCACGCGGTGCCGTCCATGCTCTCGATGCTGACGGCCGCAGCAGACGGCACTCTTCCGCAGTCGCTCGAGCGTGTCCTTGCCATCGGTGAGGCCTTGCCCGCGGCAACGGCGGCAGAGTTTCGCAAAATGTCCGACGCGGCACTCGTCAATCTGTACGGTCCGACCGAGGCTGCGGTGTCAGTGACCGCGCATGATGTGGACGAGAGCGATACCTCGTCGGTCTCGATCGGTGCCCCGGAATGGAATACGCAGGTCTACGTGCTCGACGAGCGACTGCATCCCGTTCCGGTCGGAGTCACCGGTGAGCTGTACCTGGCCGGAACGCAGTTGGCTCGCGGTTATCACGGCCGCGCCGACCTGACGTCGGAACGCTTTGTCGCCAACACCTTCGGAGAACCGGGCACACGTCTGTACCGCACCGGCGACCTCGTTGTCTGGCGCAGTGGCGGTGAACTCGAGTACGTCGATCGTGCCGACTTCCAGGTGAAGATCCGCGGCTACCGCATCGAACTCGGTGAGATCGAAGCTGTTATCAGAGCTGCTGAGTCCGTGGACGCCGCGGTTGTCGTCGCGAAAACCGATCCGCGACTGGGGGATCGACTGGTCGGGTACCTCGTTCCGCAGGCCGGGGCCACCGTCGACGTCGACAGCGTGAAGGCGGAACTCGTCCGCGAGTTGCCGAGTTACATGGTGCCGTCGGCGTTGATGGTGCTGAGCGAATTGCCGCTCAACATCAACGGCAAGATCGATCGAAAGGCGCTGCCGGAACCCGAATTCGAGGCAACGGAGTTCCGTGCCCCGAGCAATCCGGTCGAAGAGATCGTGGCCTCGGTGTTTGCCGAAGTCCTGGGCGTTCCACGAGTCGGGTTGGACGACGACTTCTTCGATCTCGGCGGAAACTCGCTGATCGCCACACAGGTCGTGGCCAGGTTGGGTCAGGCACTTGACGCCCAGATTCCGGTGCGGATCATCTTCGAAGCGTCGACTGTCGGACTGCTGGCGTCGCGGGTGCTCGAACATGCCGGTTCAGGTTCGCGGGCACAGTTGGTGGCGCAGGAACGGCCGTCGCAGATTCCGTTGTCGCTCGCTCAGCAGCGGATGTGGGTTCTCAACCAGATCGACCGCAGATCTGCCGCGTACAACATCCCGGTCGCGATCCGGATGTCCGGCGATCTCGACGTCGCAGCATTGCAGTCGGCCGTCTCCGACCTTGTTGCTCGCCACGAGATCCTGCGGACGTTCTATCCCGATCTCGGGGACGGCCCGACGCAGTCGATTCAGTCGAAGTCGGCAGCCGTTGTCGACATGGCCGTGCTGTATGTCGGCGAAGACACGATTGGGGCCGAGGTCGCGAAGGTCGTCGGTCAGGGCTTCGACGTCACTGCCGGTGTTCCGCTGCGCGTTCGCCTTTTCCAGATCACGCCCACCGAGCATGTCCTGATCGTGGTGGTCCACCACATCAGCGGCGACGCGTTCTCGATGGCGCCGATGATCCGAGACACGATGGTCGCGTACACGGCGCGTACCGGGGGAGCGGCACCCGAATGGGCTCCGCTCGAAGTCCAGTACGCGGATTACACGTTATGGCAGCGCGACGTTCTGGGTTCCGAGGGCGATCCGGACAGTGAACTGTCGACGCAGCTTGCCTACTGGACGCAGGAACTCGCCGGCGTTCCCGAACTTCTGGAACTGCCGACGGACCGTCCTCGTCCGCCGACGCAGTCGATGAAGGGTGCGGACTTCCTGTTCACTCTCGGCGCCGACTCCACGCGTCGAATCGCGGAAATCGCGCGCGAGCAGAACTCGACCGTGTTCATGGTCGTGCATGCCGCGTTCTCGGTGCTGCTGTCCAAGCTCAGCGGCTCGAACGACATCGCGATCGGTACACCGGTGGCGGGCCGCGGCGAGCGAGTCCTCGACGACCTGGTCGGTATGTTCGTCAACACGCTGGTGTTGCGCACGCAGGTGAAACCGGCAACCACGTTTGTCGACCTGCTGCAGCAGGTGAAGGAGAAGGACCTCGCGGCGTTCGGAAACGCAGACGTGCCCTTCGAGCGTCTGGTCGAGCAGGTCGGCCGTGAGCGCTCGCAGGCATACTCACCGCTGTTCCAGGTGATGCTCACGTTCCAGAACATGGCACTTGGCAAGTTTGCGCTGCCAGGGCTCGAACTGTCGGCGGTGGACGACGGATTCGACTCGGCGATGTTCGACCTGCAGCTCACCGGTATCGAGGAGTTCGACGAGCACGGAGCGCTGTCCGATATCCGGATGCGATTCACCTATGCAACCGATCTGTACGACGCCGCAACCATGGAACTGTTCGCAGCCAGGTTGCGGGCCGTGGTCGACGCCGTTGCCGCAGATCCGACGGTGGTTTTGCGGACCATCGACATCGTGACGGACTTCGAACGCGCGCTGATCGAGGCAGCCGAGCCGAAAACGGCCGCGGACCTTCCGGACCTCGCAGCAGCGGCCGCCGCAGCAGATCCGACGGCGGTTGCCTTCACACACGGCGACACCGTGGTGACCTTCACACAGCTGGCCGAAAAACTGGCTGTGATGAAGCAGACGATGGGTGCGGCGCTCACTGCCGACGCGTTGGTCTCGGTTTCGCTGAACGGTCTGGTTCCGGGCATTCTTCCGGCACTGGGCGCCGACGGTATTACCTCGCTCGTCGAGTCTTTGATAACTGACGCGCAGGCCACGCTGGGGAAGGGTTCCGGTACGGACGGGTAATATGCAGTATTTGCCCCATGGGCGTTGATCTGTACGACCAGTCGTGCGTTGGATCTGCGCCGTGCTGTCGTCAGTTGGAGGAAGTGTTGATGTCCGTCGGTATGCCGGGACCACAGTCGCTGACGATCGAGGACCTGCCGAGATTGATCGCTGCAGTAGCCGAGGCGGAGCCCGACCGGACAGCGCTTGTTCATGCAGACGCCGAGGTCACCTACGAACGGTTGCACTCGGAACTGGCCACACTCGACTCCGCGATGGGTGGTGCGCTCGGCCCGGACGCACTCGTACCCGTCGTGATCTCCACGCTGCTGCCGGAGTTGCTCGCCACACGAGAGGGTGGCCTCGAATCCGTCGTCGGTGCGCTCATCGCCGATGCGACTTCCGTCGTTGTTTTCGAGGCTCCGTCGGTCGTCGAGTCGACTCTCGTAAGTCTGTTCGAGGAGCAGGTCGCGCGTACCCCCGATGCCGTCGCCCTTCGTTTCGGCTCCACGGCGTCGACCTACGCGGAATTCGATCGCCGGGTCAATCAGCTCGCCCGCGAGCTCGTCGCCCGTGGCGTCGGACCGGACACATTCGTCGGCCTGGGTATCCGTCGGTCCGTCGAACTGCTGGTTGCGATGTACGCGATCGTCAAGGCCGGTGGTGCGTACGTACCACTCGATCCCGACCATCCCGCTGAGCGTCTGGCGTATGTGATCGACGTCGCCGCGCCCGTCCTCGTGCTCACGACGTCAGTGGACGCGGTCGGCATTCCCGAAAACGTCGATGTACTGCGGATCGATGACATCGATGTCTCGGCGCACTCAGGCGCGCCGCTTGCCGACGGTGACCGGCTGTCACCGCTGCGCACCGACAATCTTGCGTACGTGATCTTCACGTCGGGTTCGACCGGCAGGCCCAAGGGCGTCGGTGTGTCACACGAGGCAATCGTCGCCAACCTCCGATGGAGGCAGAGCGAATATCCCTTCACCGACGAAGACGTCATCCTGCAGAAGACGCCGTTTACGTTCGACGTGTCGGTGTGGGAGTTCTTCTGGCCGTTGCAGGTCGGCGCTTGCCTCGTGATCGCGAAGCCGGACGGGCATCGTGATCCGGCCTACGTCGCAGCGACGATGATCGAGTACGGCGTCACCGTTGTACATTTTGTCCCCTCGATGCTCGCGGTCTTCGTCGCTGAACCGCGCGCTTCCGAGATCACCTCGCTACGTTACGTTTTCGCCTCGGGTGAAGCGCTTCCCGCCCAGACCGCCGCGCGGCTGCGCGACGTCAGCACCGCGGAACTGCACAATCTGTACGGACCGACCGAGGCAGCCGTCGACGTCACGTACTACGCAACCGGACCGCAGGACGAGGTCTCCATTCCGATCGGCCGTGCTGTCGCCGAAACAGAGCTACTCGTCCTCGACGACGCACTGCGTCCAGTACCTCCCGGCGTCCCCGGCGAGCTTTACCTCGCGGGGGTCCAGCTGGCCAGAGGGTATGTCTCCCGCCCCGATCTGACGGCGGATCGGTTCGTCGCGCATTCCACCTCGGACGGCGAGCGCATGTACCGAACCGGCGACCTGGTCCGATGGCGCGGTGCCGGCGCCGACCGCCTGCTCGAGTACCTCGGCCGCACCGACTTCCAGGTGAAGCTGCGGGGACTGCGCATCGAACTCGGCGAAATCGAATCAGCGCTACTCGACAACGATGCAATCGCACAGGCGGCCGTTCTCGTCCACTCCGATGCGGCTTTGGGCGACAATCTGGTGGCATACGTGGTTCCCGCATCGGGAGTTGTGCTCGACACCGACGCTCTTGCACGTGAATTGGGTGGACGCCTGCCGGACTACATGGTGCCGTCGCTGTTTGTCGAACTCGAGGCGTTTCCGCTCAATGCCAGTGGCAAGCTGGACCGCAAGGCGCTGCCGGCGCCCGAGTTCACAGCGCAGGTTGTCGAATACCGCGCACCGAGCACCCCGGTCGAGAAGACGTTGATAGCGATCTTTGCCGACTTGCTCGGCCGCGACGATCTCGGCATAGACGACGGGTTCTTCGACCTCGGGGGCAATTCACTGCTCGCGACGCGAGTGGTGGCGCGCGCGAACGCCGAACTCGGCGTGGAACTCGACATGCGAGCTTTCTTCGATGCTCCGACGGTATCCGAATTAGCTTCTCTCGTAGGCGATTCTGCTGGCCGCGGTACGAAGGCTCCTCTCGTTGCACAGGAACGTCCCGACCGGATCCCGCTTTCGCTTGCGCAGCAGCGTATGTGGTTCCTCAACCGCTTCGACTCGACCTCGGCAGTCGATCACATCCCAGTCGTTCTCCGGCTGACTGGAATGCTCGATGCCGCTGCGCTCCGTTCGGCGATCGATGATCTCGTCGAGCGGCACGAGAGCCTGCGTACTGTGTATCCGGAGGTCGACGGCGTCGGCTACCAGCAGATCTTGACCGTCTCCGACGTGGAGCTCGATCTGTCGCCGGTCGCTGTGGCCGAATCCGAGATCACCGAGCGTGTCATCACGGAGATCACCGGGGGATTCGACGTCACCTCACAGGTGCCGTTGCGGGTCAAGCTCTTCCAGGTGGCCGCGTCGGAATACGTCCTTGTATTCGTCGTCCACCACATCAGTGGTGACGGCTTCTCGATGGGCCCCTTGGTGCGCGACGTCGTGACCGCTTACGCGAGTCGGGCGGCTGGCAGCGCACCCGAATTCACGCCGCTGGACGTGCAATATGCAGACTTCTCGATCTGGCAGCGAACAGTCCTCGGCAGCGAGCACGACGCGGAATCGGTGATATCGCGCCAGATCGATTACTGGACACAGCAGCTCGACGGGCTCCCCGAGCGGCTAGACCTGCCGATGGATCGACCCCGCCCGCCCGTCGCGAGTTATCGCGGAGCGTCGCACACGATGACTATCGGTGCGGACGTACTCGCGCGCCTCGAGTCGATTGCGCAGGCGAACAAGGCCACGGTGTTCATGGTATTGCACAGCGCAATCGCCGTGCTGTTGGCGCGTTTGTCCGGAACCACTGACATCGCGATCGGCACCCCGGTGGCGGGTCGTGGCGATCGCGCACTCGACGACGTCATCGGCATGTTCGTCAACACCCTGGTGCTGCGTACCGAGATCAATCCGGCAAGTACATTCGACGAACTGGTGAACCAGGCACGGATTGCAGACCTCGATGCATTCGGTAACGCTGACGTCCCGTTCGAGCGTCTGGTAGAGGTGCTCGACCCGGCACGCTCGCAGGCACACAATCCGCTGTTCCAGGTGATGCTCGCGTTCCAGAATCTCGGCCAGAAAACACAAAGTGACGCAACGCTCGGCGGCCTCGAGGTAAGCGGTTTCGAGCTCGAGTCCGCAGTCGCCAAGTTCGACCTCCAGTTCACGGTGTGGGAAGACATCGAGGTCGGCGGGCTGTCAGTCGTCATCGATTATGCGCGTGACCTTTTCGATGCCTCGACCATCGAGACGTTCGGTTCCAGGCTGTCCGTATTGCTCGGTGCGGTCGCTGCCGATCCGGCCGTTCTCGTCGGCGAGATCGATCTGTTCGGCGCCGGCGAGGCAGCCTGCGTGCTCGACTGGTCGGTGGGGCAGCGTGTGTCGATCGGCGACAGATCGCCACTTGCACTCTTTGCCCGGCATGTCAGTCGCGACCGGTCGACGGTTGCCGTCGTGGCCGATGATCGGACCCTCACCTACGGGGAACTCGATGCGCGGTCGTCGGTGCTCTCTCAGGACTTGCTCGCTGCGGGTGTGGGAGCGGACGACGTGGTTGCGCTGGTGCTGCCCAGGTCGTGGCAGTGGGTAGTGGCAATGCTCGCGGTGTGGAAGACCGGCGCCGGTTACACACCAATCGATCCCACGTTGCCGACTGAGCGCGTGAATACATTGCTCGAAGACACCAGTGCCCGCGTGGTGATCGCGTCCGGTGGCGTCCAGACGGCGCTCCCGGTGCTGCGGGTCGAGAGCACTGATGGGGCGGAATCCGGCGATTCTGTTCCGGAATGGGTGGACCATTGGCGTGAGCGGGGCGCAGGTGAGCGCGTGGGATACGTCATCTCGACCTCTGGTTCGACGGGTCGGCCCAAGCCCACGGTCGTACCGATGGCGGGCATCGAGAATACGACAGCCTGGTACCGATCCGAACTTCCGGACGCCGCTGGTGTGGTCGTTGCGTCGTCACCGAGTTTCGATCTCACGCAGAAGAATGTGTGGGGACCGCTTACCAGCGGTGGCAGTGTTCACGTCGCCGCAGCGGGGTTCGACCCCGCCGAGATCCTTCGCGCCGTCTCCGACGACGACGTCCAGGTCGCGAACATGTCGCCGAGTGCATTTGATGCACTGGTCGATGCCGACGTGGACGGCGTCCTCGAATCGCTCGACGTCGTGTTCCTCGGTGGTGAGCCGATTCAGGTTGGTCGGCTCAAAGATCTGATGGCCGCCGGTGTGCGCGTCGTCAACAGTTACGGCCCCACTGAGGCCTCCGACGTAGTGTCCTTCCAGGAGGCGGCACCGGGAGACGTCAACGGAGTCCCCATTGGGATTCCAATTCCGAATATCGAACTCTACGTGCTGGATTCGCGCCTGCAGCTGGTCCCGGCCGGAGTGGTCGGTGAGCTTTACGTGGGAGGTGTGGGAGTCAGCCGCGGATACGGCGGACGCTTCGACCTTACTGCCGAGAGGTTCGTGGCGAATCCGTTCGGGTCGGCAGGCTCGCGGCTGTACCGTACCGGAGACCAGGTCCGGTGGAACGGTTCGGGAGAGCTGGACTATCTGGGCCGCACCGACTTCCAGGTCAAAATCCGTGGACTCCGAATCGAACTCGGCGAGATCGAAGGGGCCCTGGTGGCACTCGATTCGGTATCGGCTGCTGTCGTGGTGGTACACAAGGACAGCCTGGTCGGAGACCGCCTGGTGGCTTATCTGGTACCAGCACACGGGGCCGACGTCGACATCGCGGCGATACGTTCGACCGTCGCGGCGCGTCTGCCTGACTACATGGTGCCGTCCGCGTTCGTGGCGATCGAGACGGTTCCATTGAACGCCAACGGAAAGGTCGATCGGCGGGCCCTGCCCGAGCCGACGTTCGCGACACTGTCATACCGCGCTCCGACCACTGTGGTCGAAGAAACTGTGGCCCAGATCTTTTCGGATGTTCTGGGTGTAGCTCAGGTCGGTCTCGACGACGACTTCTTCGAACTCGGTGGCAACTCGTTGATTGCCACGCGAGTTGTCTCACGGCTCGGTCAGTCCTTGGACACCGTAGTGCCGGTACGACTGCTGTTCGACGTGTCGACGGTCGAGGCCCTGGCCGCACGACTGAGCACTCACACCGGCGACGCGGGGCGGATGCCTCTCGTCCCGCAGGAACGTCCCGAGCGAGTCCCGCTGTCGTTGGCGCAGCAGCGAATGTGGTTCCTCAACCGGTTCGAGCCGGAATCCGGGGTCGACAACATTCCGGTCGCCGTGCGGTTGACCGGTCCGTTGAATACGGCGGCTCTGGCGGGGGCCGTGCGGGACCTGATCGACCGTCACGAAAGCCTACGCACGATCTATCCCGAGATCGACGGCGTCGGTTACCAGCAGGTTCTCGGTTCGGCGGCAGTCGATCTCGATCTGTCACCGGTTCGAGTTCCGGCCGAGGCTGTGGAACTCCGTGTGCGGGAGCTGATCCAGCCCGGATTCGACGTCACGGTCGAGATCCCTCTCCGTACCGCGCTCTTCCAACTTGCCGACGATGAGTACGTGCTTGTCTTCGTCGTCCATCACATCAGCGGAGACGGTTTCTCGATGGTGCCGTTGGTACGTGACGTGGTGACAGCGTATGCGGCGCGATCGCACGGGCGTGCGCCGTCCTGGTCGCCGCTGGCTGTCCAGTTCGTCGACTACACCCTGTGGCAGCGTGAGGTGCTCGGCAGCGAGGACGATCCGCACTCGATCATCTCGGGCCAGGTCAACTACTGGAAGAGCCGGCTCGCGGGAATCCCGGATCAGCTGGACCTGCCGACCGATCGGCCACGTCCAGCCGTAGCAACGAACGGTGGTGCAGAGTACCAATTTGCCATCGAGCAGGGCGTCGTCGATTCCCTCGACCGAATTGCGCGTGAGCATCAGGCTTCGCGATTCATGGTCGTGCACAGTGCATTCGCCGTGATGCTGGCGCGCCTGTCCGGCACCTCCGACATCGTGATCGGTACTCCGGTCGCGGGGCGTGGTGAGCAGGAACTCGACGATGTGATCGGAATGTTCGTCAACACACTCGTGTTGCGGACGAACGTCGATCTGTCGCTGTCGTTCACGGAATTGCTTCGCAGCACGCGTGAGTCGGACCTGCAAGCGTTCGCGCATGCCGACGTGCCGTTCGAGCGCCTCGTCGAAATCATCAACCCGGAACGATCGCAGTCACGCAATCCGCTGTTCCAGGTCATGCTCACGTTCCAGAACGTCGCCCAGGGCAGCGACGAATTGGCCGACATCGACGGCGTCACGGTATCGGCCCTCGACGTCGATGCGTCCGTGGCGAAATTCGATCTGCAATTGACGATCACCGAGCATGACGGTGAACTCCGTGGACTCTTCACTTACGCAACGGATCTGTTCGACCGTAAGACGGTGGCCTCCTTCGTCCAGTATCTGACCGCGACTCTCTCGGCGGTCGCGGCTGCCCCCGCTGGGCCGGTCGGGGACGTCGACGTCGTCGGCGACTCCGATCTGGGGCTGGTCGTCGAGCGCTGGAACAGCACCGGTCACGATGTTCGCGATGTGACGCTGGTGGATCTGTTCGATGAACAGGTCGTCCGCTCTCCCCATTCGATCGCGCTGACCTTCGATGGGAATCAGCTGACGTATCTCGAATTCGACCGGCGGGTCAATCAACTCGCCCGCAAACTCGTGTCGGAAGGCGTCGGCCCGGATACCCTGGTCGGCTTGGCCATTCGCCGAAGCTTCGATTTGCTGGTGGCGATGTACGCGGTAGTCAAGGCCGGCGGCGGCTATCTGCCCATCGACCCCGATCAGCCCGTCGAGCGCAACGAATACGTCGTGTCGACTGCAGCTCCGATCTGTGTGTTGACCACAGAGAGAGATGGATTCGACGCTGAGGGAGTGCTGGTAGTCAGGATCGATACCGTAGACCTGTCCGGTTGTTCCGACGCACCGGTCACCGACGCGGACCGCCTCGGCCCGCTGCGAGGGGAGAACACGGCGTACGTGATCTTCACCTCCGGGTCGACGGGCAAACCGAAGGGCGTTGCGGTGTCACACCGCGCGATCGTCAACCGGCTGATCTGGATGCAGGCCGAGTACAGCCTCCTCGGCGACGACGTGGTCCTCCAGAAGACTCCCTTTACCTTCGATGTCTCCGTGTGGGAGTTCTTCTGGCCGTTGCAAGTCGGAGCTCGACTGGCGATCGCTGCCGTCGACGGCCACCGAGATCCGGCCTATCTGGCCGCGCTGATCGCGTCCGAACGAGTGACCACCATTCACTTCGTGCCGTCGATGTTGGAAGTGTTCCTCGCGGATACGGTTGTCACGAGGTCTTCTGCCCTTACCCGAGTCTTCGCCTCGGGTGAGGCGCTCGCCCCGCAGGTGGCCGCGCAGTTCCGGACGGTTCTTCCCGGAACTGAACTGCACAATCTGTACGGACCGACGGAGGCCGCGGTCGACGTCACCTTCCATGAGGTGACGGACGCCGACACCACCACCATGCCGATCGGCGCGCCGGTCTGGAACACACGCGTTCTGGTACTCGACTCACGACTGCATCCGGTGCCCGTCGGGGTCGCGGGCGAGCTCTACCTCGCGGGAGTGCAGTTGGCCCGGGGGTACGTGGCTCGGCCGGACCTCACAGCGGACCGGTTTGTCGCCGATCCGTTCGGACCTGCCGGCTCACGCCTGTATCGGACCGGAGACCTGGTGCGATGGAATGCGTCGGGTGAGTTGGTATACATCGGACGTACCGACTTTCAGGTCAAGCTACGCGGACTACGCATCGAGCTGGGGGAGATCGAGTCGATCCTGCGTGATCATCCGTCGGTCGGTTCGGTGGTGGTTGCCGTCCGGAACGATCAACTGGTCGCGTACCTGACGGCGGCCGGTGAGTCTCTGATCGATTGGCTGGAACTGGAATCGATACTGGGGAAACATCTTCCGTCATACATGGTGCCCACGGCACATGTTGTTCTGGACGAACTGCCGCTCAACGCCTCGGGAAAACTCGACCGGAAGCAACTGCGCGATCCTGAGGTCGAGATCGCGGTCTTCCGGGAACCCGAATCTGTGGTCGAGGTCGAAGTTGCGCGTATTTTCGCCGACCTCCTCGGTATCGGGCAGGTCGGCTTGGACGACGACTTCTTTGCGCTGGGCGGTAATTCACTGATCGCGACGCAGATCGTCGCTCGACTCGGGCATGCACTCGACACCACTGTGCCGGTCCGCATCCTGTTCGATGCATCGACAGTGGAGTCGCTCGCGGCGCGAATCGACGTGCTCGTGGGGCGGGGCGGCCGTCCGCCGCTCGAACCACAGGAGCGCCCTGAGTTGGTTCCGCTGTCGATCGCGCAGCAGCGCATGTGGTTCCTGAACCGATTCGATTCGGCGTCCGGAGTGGACAACATTCCGATCGCGATCCGGTTGACGGGGGATCTCGACATCGAGGCCATGCAGGCAGCTCTTCGTGATCTGTTCGAGCGACATGAGATTCTCAGGACCACATATCCGGAAGTCGACGGTATCGGATACCAGCGAGTCCTCGACACCGCGGATGCACTGCCTGATCTGTCGCCAGTACGTATCCACGAGTCCGTCGTCACCGACCGGGTGGCGGAATACGTACTCGCCGGATTCGATGTCACTGCAGACGTGCCGGTCCGGGCACGTTTGTTCGATCTTGCCGACTCGCAGTACGTTCTGGTGTTCGCCATCCATCACATCAGCGGTGACGGCTTTTCGATGGGGCCGCTGGTCCGGGACGTCGTCTCGGCGTACGCCGCGAGGTCGCAGGGAATCGCTCCGACGTGGAAGCCGCTACCGATCCAATTCGCGGACTTCGCGCTGTGGCAGCGCCGGGTACTCGGTGTCGAGTCCGATCAGGGATCGTTGATCTCGAAACAGATGGAATACTGGAAGTCGCAACTGGACGGATTGCCCGTCGAACTGACCCTGCCGTCGGATCGGCCGCGTCCGCGAGTCGCTTCACACTCCGGTGCCGAGTACTGCTTCGATATCGAAGCGGCCATGCACGAATCATTGAATCATGTTGCGCGAGAACATAATGTGTCACTCTTCATGGTTCTGCACAGTGCGCTGGCCGTCCTGCTGGCGAAGCTGTCCGGCACCGCCGACATCGTGATCGGTACACCAGCGGCCGGACGAGGTGAACAGGCTCTCGATGATCTGATCGGCATGTTCGTCAACACTTTGGTCCTGCGGACCGAGGTCGACCCGGGCGAGTCGTTCACTGCACTCCTGTCGAAGGTACGGGACACTGATTTGGCCGGTTTCGAGAACGCTGACGTTCCGTTCGAGCGTCTGGTGGAAGCACTGGACCCCGAACGGTCGCAGGCGCGTAATCCGCTTTTCCAGGTGGGCTTTTCGTTCCAGAATCTCGGTCAGGGTGCGCACGGATCCGTAGAGATTCCGGGCCTGAGCATTTCCGGTGTCGACATTGCGCCGACGTTGGCCAAGTTCGACCTGCAGTTCACGGTCTGGGAGACTCCGGCTCAGGCGGGCGGGCTCACCTTCGCCGTCACCTACGCCACCGATCTCTACGACGAATCGACGATTGCAGGCCTCGAGTCACGACTGAACGCCGTGCTGACATCCGTCGTCGCCAATTCGTCAAATGCAGTCGGCGACATCGACATTCTCGGTGAGGACGAACGCCGGACGATACTCGAAGGGTGGGCCACGCCCGGGGCGGTCGTCGACGACTCGACCACTCTGGCCGAACTGTTCGATGCACAGGTGACCCGATCACCGAACGAGATTGCGGTGGTCTTCGGAGACGAGCGATTGACGTATCGGGACATCGATTCCCGCGCAAACTGTCTGGCCCGCACGCTGATCGATTCGGGAGTCGGATCCGAGGACCTGGTAGCGGTCCTCTTGCCGCGATCGGTCGATCTGGTCGTGGCGCTGCTCGCCGTCGTCAAGTCTGGTGCCGCGTATCTGCCGATCGATCCGAGCTATCCGGATGAGCGGATCGCATATACCCTTGCCGACGCGTCTCCGGTGTGTGCGATCGTCGCTCCGGATTCGCTGCGGGAACTGCCCTGCCCTTCTGTCTCGCCCCGGGACGCCGCAGCCGACTCCCGCCCCGTGACCGACGCAGACCGCGTGCGGCCTTTGCGTTCGAGAGACCTGGCGTACGTCATCTACACATCAGGATCTACCGGCCGCCCCAAAGGTGTTGCGGTCACTCATCGGAACGTTGTGGAGTTGTTCGCCAACGCGCAGACGGAATTCGCATTCGATTCCTCGGATGTGTGGACTTTGTTCCACAGCTACGCATTCGACTTCTCGGTGTGGGAGCTGTGGGGTCCGCTCATTCACGGCGGTGTACTCGTGGTCGTCGACTTCGAGACGTCGCGTTCGCCAGACCAGTTCAGGCAATTGCTGACCACCGAGGGCGTCACGGTGCTCAATCAGACTCCGTCGGCTTTCTACCAGCTTGCGGAGGCGGACCGTGTTTCCGGAGGATCGGACGGTACCGCGTCGGATCTTGCGCTCCGGTACGTGATCTTCGGTGGCGAGGCACTCGATCTCGCACAGCTGACCCGGTGGTACGACCGTCATCCGGACGACTCGCCGCAACTGGTCAACATGTACGGAATCACCGAGACCACGGTGCACGTCTCTTATCTCCCGCTCGATCGTGCGAGCGCGGAGACCGCGACGGCGTCGTTGATAGGTCGACCACTCGACGGCCTTCGGGTGTACGTACTCGACGACCGTTTGCAGCCCGCTGCGGTCGGCACGGCCGGCGAGATCTACGTCGCCGGCGGACAACTGGCACGCGGGTATCTGGGGCAGAGTGGATTGACGTCCGGGCGGTTCGTCGCGAATCCGTTTGCATCACACGGCGAGTCGATGTACCGAAGCGGCGATGTGGCGCGCTGGAACCGCGCCGGCCAGCTCGAATACCTGGGGCGTTCCGATTCGCAGGTTCAGCTTCGAGGTTTCCGGATCGAACTCGGCGAGGTCGAGACGGCCCTGCTCCGAGTCGGTGGTGTCGCCCGTGCCGTGGCCGTCGTCCGCAAGGACGCAGATCTGGGCGATCGGCTCATCGCGTACGTCGTGCCCGAGGCCGGTTCGGACCTCGACGCGAGCACGGTCAGCACAAGTGCGGCCGACTTCCTCACCGGCTACATGGTTCCCGACGCGACAGTGTTGTTGGACGCCTTGCCCCTCACGGTGAACGGGAAGCTCGACTCCGCTCGGCTGCCTGCACCCGTCTTCGCTTCCGCCGAATATCGAGCGCCGGTGTCCGACACCGAGAAGGCCGTGGCGACGGTATTCGCCGAATTGCTGGAGGTTCCTCAGGTCGGACTCGACGACGAGTTCTTCGAACTCGGTGGTAACTCATTGATCGCGACCCGGGCGGCGGCACGACTGAGCCGATCCCTCGACGCCACAGTCCCCGTACGGACTCTGTTCGACACCCGGACAGTCGAAGAACTCGCGAGCGCGATCGAAGTCCACGTCGGAACCGGTTCGCGAAAGCAGCTCGTTGCCCAAGATCGCCCCGAGCGCATTCCGCTGTCTCTGGCGCAGCAGCGTATGTGGGTGCTCAACCAGATGGACACCGACGCCTCGACCTACAACATCCCGATGGCGCTGCGTCTGGCCGGGCAGTTGGACGTCGATGCGCTGAAATTTGCTCTGCGTGACGTGATTTCGCGCCACGAGTCACTGCGAACGCTTTACCCGTCCGACGGGCTGGGGCCGGTGCAGCGGATCGTCGGCGCCGACCTCGTGCCCATGTTCGGGGAACCGACAGCGGTCCACGACGGCGCGCAGATGTACACGAAGGTCGTCGAATCGACGACCGCCGGATTCGATGTGTCATCGGAGGTTCCGGTACGTACTGATCTTCTCCAGATCGGAGAAGATCAGTACGTGTTCGTACTCGTCGCGCATCACATCGCGGCCGACGGGCAGTCGATGGGGCCACTGGCCCGCGACGTGATGGTGGCCTACGAAGCGCGTACCCGGGGCAGTGCACCATCGTGGAGCCCACTCCAAGTGCAGTACGCAGACTTCGCGCTGTGGCAACGCGACGTACTGGGATCGGTAGATGACGCGGGAACGATCGCCGCGCGCCAACTCGACTTCTGGCGCACAGCGCTCGACGATCTGCCTACCGATGTCGGCTTGCCGACAGACCGACCGCGTCCCGTGGTGCAGTCCGCCGCAGCGGGGGCCGTCCAGTTCACCGTCGACGCTGATGTCCATTCGCGACTGAGCGACATCGCCCGAGCGAAGAACGCCACGGTGTTCATGACAATCCACGCCGCACTGGCGGTCCTGATCTCGAGGTTGGGTGGAGGCTCCGACTTCGCGATCGGTACCGCTGTCGGCGGCAGGGGCGAGCGCGCCCTCGACGATCTCGTCGGTATGTTCGTCAACACACTCGCGCTTCGCACCACGGTCGATGCCGGTGCACGCTTCGAGGATCTCGTTTCGCATGTGCGCGACGTCGACCTGGCCGCGTTCGGCGAAGCCGATGTTCCTTACGAGGAAATCGTGGAGGCGCTGCCGCCTCGGGCGGGGGGCCTGTTCCAACTCGTCCTGTCGCTGGAACCGACCGCCCAGACCGAGTTTGCATTGGCAGACCTGACCATAGGCGCCGTCGACAGCGGAGTCCTGACCACGAAGTTCGACCTTCAGCTCACCCTGACCACCGCAGCGGACGGCCTCGGACTCTCCGGCCTGTGGCTGTATTCCGAGGACCTGTTCGACAAGACCACGGTCGAGTCGTTCGCACAGCGGTTCGTTCGTGTACTCGAGCAGGTCACCGACGATCCGACCAGGCAGGTCGGCGATCTCGATCTGCTGACCGACATGGAGAAGTCCGAGGTCGCCGGCGGCGTTCGCGAAGCCAGCGCAGTCGCGAGCACGACGTTGCTGCCTCAGTTGCTCGCCTCCGTCGTGGAAAGCGACCCGGACGCGCCTGCGGTGGTAACAGACGGCGAGGAGACCCCTTACGCGGCACTCGACGCGAAGTCTTCGCGTCTGGCTCGCCTGCTCATCGAGGAAGGTGCAGGTCCCGGCACTGCGATCTCCATCGGTGGTGGTGTCGATGCCGTGATCGCCTACTGGTCTGTGGTGAAGGCCGGCGCAGCCTTTACCGGGGCGCATCCGTCGGATCCGGCAAGCCTGACCCTGTCGAATGACTCCGACACCTCGACGCTGCTCTTGACGTCACCGGAGATCGAGTCTCGGCTGGCGACGATGTCGGATCGTCCGATCAGCTACGTCGATCGCGCCCGGTCGACAATGGCGGACGATCCGGCGATCGTCGACGGTGACCGAGTGCTGACGTACGGCGACCTGTCGGACTCTCTGGCGGAGCTGCGTAAGCGGTATTCCGTCGACTTCGAGTCGAGGTTGGCATTCGCCGGCGCGGTCGGCTCGCCGGAGCACTCGGTCGCGGTCCTCCTGGCGGCGTCAGCCGGAGCGGCTGTCGTCATTCTCGGTGACGACGAGGCAATCGAAGACTCACTTGCTGACGACTGGGTGACGCATGTGGTGCTTCCGGACGAGGTCCGCTCGGCCGTCGACCGAACCGACTTACCCGATCTCGAGTACGTCCTCGCAACGGGCGAACTACTCGGGTGGTGAGATCGGGCTTCGTCGGCGACCGTGCCAGTGGCCGAATTCATAGGTGATCGTGCCGTTGCCCGGATCGGTGTTACCGGCTGTAACAATGGGCGGTAGGGGTTGGATGTGTTGGGGGAACCCACTGATGCAATTGTGGGTTCCCCGGCGTCCAGTCTGGACAGACCGGTAGTGACAGTTCAGAAGTATGACGCGAAGGTGAGTTGCTCGATGCAGCGTTGGGTCTCCGTACACACCGTTCGACCGCAGGTGGCGGTCGTATGAGTACTGACGACGCGACCCGGCGGAAGACATCTCGCGCCGGCAGGAACGAACGACCGGCACGCACCAGGCGCGCGCGGGTGCCATTGCTGCCTCAGTTACTCGCAGCTGCAGTGGACCTCAACCCAGCAGCACCGGCGATCACATTCGGGGGTCAAACCCTCACTTATGCCGAAGTGGACGCGCTGTCCTCGCGTCTGGCTCGGTTGCTCATCAGCCGCGGAATCGGGCCGGAGGACCGGGTGGCGGTGTCGATTCCCCGCTCCGTCGAGTCGGTCTGTGCGGTGTGGGCGGTGGCCAAGACCGGCGCAGCTTTCGTGCCGGTCGATCCCAGCTATCCTGCAGACCGCGTCGAACACATGATCACCGATTCTGCAGCCTCGATAGGGCTGACCACGGCCGCGTACGCTATCGACCGCCCTCGCAGCGTCCAATGGCTGGAAGTGGACGGCGACGTGTTGACGGCCGAGTTGTCCGGTATCTCCCCGGATCCGGTCTCGTATACCGAACGCGTTCGAACCCTTCGCGTGGATCATCCGGCATACGTGATCTACACCTCGGGGTCGACAGGACGGCCCAAGGGCGTCGTCGTCACCCACGCCGGGCTTTCAGACCTGTGTGCGGAACAGGTCGAACGGTATGCGCTCACCTCTACGTCGCGGACACTGCATTTTGCTTCGCCGAGTTTCGACGCTTCCGTGCTCGAACTGCTGCTCGCCGTCGGTGCAGGCTCGACGATGGTGATCGCGCGTCCGGACATGTTCGGCGGCGACGAACTCGCGGAACTCCTGGTGGCGGAAAAGATCACGCACGCGTTTGTGACCCCGGCAGCGCTGGGTTCGATTTCCCTTGACGGCGCCCACCAGTTCGACAATCTCGCGGTGGTGGTCGTCGGCGGTGAAGCGTGTTCACCCGCGCTGCTGTCCACCTGGGCGCCCGGCCGACGGTTCTTCAACGCATACGGACCCACGGAAGCCACCGTCGCCAGCAACATCGCCGAGTTGACCGTCGATCGTCCCGTGACGATCGGTGGTCCCGTCCGTGGTGTCGGCGTGTTCGTCCTCGATTCTCGACTTCAGCCGGTCGCCACCGGAACCGCCGGCGAACTCTACCTGTCGGGCACCCACCTTGCCCGCGGGTACAACGGCCTGTCCGCAACTACGGCGGCAAGTTTTGTCGCAAATCCGTTCGGCGGCGCCGGGGAGCGGCTCTACCGGACCGGCGATACCGTGCGGTGGATCCGCACCGGCGGCGATGGCGGAGCCACCGATCAGACCGGTGGTGAGCGCGACCTCGAATATCTCGGGCGGGGGGACTCACAGGTCAAGATTCGCGGCTTCCGGATCGAACTGGGCGAGATCGATGCCGTCCTTGCCGCCCAACCCGGAGTCGACTTCGTCGCCACCGTCGCGATCACCGGTTCCTCAGGTGACGCCGCGCTGGTGTCGTATGTCATGGCGAATGCCGACGTCGACCTGGACCCAGACTCGTTGACCGCCAGCGCTCGGGCCGTTCTTCCGCGCCACATGGTGCCTGCATCGATCATGGTCATCGACCGGATTCCTCTCACCCCAGTGGGTAAGCTGGACACCGACAGCCTTCCCGAGCCGATCTTCATCTCGCGTGCGTACCGCGAACCATCAACGCCTGCACAGGTACTCGTGGCAGCGGCCTTCGTCGACCTGCTCGGAGTCGAGAGGGTCGGTGCCGAAGACGACTTCTTCGAACTCGGCGGCAACTCACTTGTTGCAGCAAGGCTGGCTGGACGTCTCGGAGCTGCGTTCGGGACACGCATTCAGGTGAAAACCCTCTTCGAGGTATCGACGGTCGAAGCATTGGCTGCCCGAATCGAAGCCGAGGCGGAGGGGTCCGTCAGAGTACAGCTTGCGCCGGTGATTCGTCCGCAACATGTGCCGTTGTCGCTGGCGCAGCAACGGATGTGGTTCCTGAGCCAGTTCGATTCCGAATCTGCTGTCAACAACATTCCGATCGTCCTCCGCCTGAGTGGTGAGCTTGACACGGTTGCGCTCGCCTCAGCGGTCGGTGACGTCCTAGCTCGGCACGAAGTCCTTCGTACTGTCTACCCAGGAATCGACGGTGTGGGCTATCAGCAAATTCTGCCGGAATCGACCGCAGACATCGACCTCGATCCCGTTCCGTTGGCCGATTCGGCACTTCTAGGCGAACTGTTGACTCTCGTTACCGCCGGATTCGACGTCAGCTCGGCAGTTCCGTTGCGGGTCAAGCTCTTCCAGACGGATCCGTCCGAGTATGTCCTGGCGATGGTCGTTCACCACATTTCAGCGGACGGCGTTTCCGTAGCGCCGTTGGTTCGGGACGTTGCGTTCGCCTACCTTGCGCGTGTGGACGGCCGGAGTCCGGAGTGGACACCGCTGCCGGTGCAGTACGCAGACTTCGCGATGTGGCAGCGTGAGGTTCTCGGCGTGGATTCCGATCCGACATCGTTGATGTCCGAGCAGCTCGCGTACTGGAAGACGACCTTGCGAGACCTGCCGGAGAAGATCGAACTCCCGGCCGACCGTCCACGACCCTCAATTCTCTCCACCAGAGGCGGCGTCCACCGTTCGGACGTGGACGCTGAATTGCACAGTGCCCTGGAGCAACTCGCACTTGACCACAACGTGTCACTGTTCATGGTCGTCCATGCGGCGCTGGCGGTCCTGTTGGCAAGGTCGAGCGGCAGCGGTGACGTGGCGATCGGTTCACCAATCTCTGGACGAGGGGAACCCGAACTCGACGATCTGATCGGCATGTTCGTAAACACCCTGGTGTTACGCACGGCCGTGAACCCAGGAGCAAGCTTCTCCGATTTGTTCGACCATGTGCGTGACATCGATCTGGGAGCTTTTGCCAACGCCGATGTGCCATTCGAGCGGCTTGTCGAAGTGCTCGACCCGGCACGATCCCAAGCGCACCACCCGTTGTTCCAAGTTGCGCTGTTCTTCCAGAACATGGCCGACGACGCACTGGAATTGCCCGGACTGCGTGTCTCCGGATTCGACGCGGGCGTCGACATCGCGAAGTTCGATTTGCAATTGACCGCAGCTCCACGGGAAAACGAGTCGGGGGATGCCGCAGGGATCGCGCTGTCCTGGCTCTACGCCACGGATCTGTTCGATGCCTCGACCGTGTCCGCCTTCACCGATCGGTTTGTCCGCATACTGCGCGCGATGGTCGCAGATCCCGGTTCAGCGGTCGGTGACGTCGAGGTCATGACGGCGCCTGAGCGTGCTTTGGTGCTCGAGTCGTGGAACGACACGTCTCATCCGGTTGTGGGTGGGTTGTTGTTGGATGGTTTTGATTCTGTGGTGGGGGTTTGTTCGGGGTCGCGGGCGGTGGTGTTCGGGGATGAGGTGCTCTCGTATGGGGAGTTCGATGAGAGGGTTAATAGGTTTGCGCGTTATTTGATTGGTTTGGGTGTTGGGCCGGAGTCGTTGGTGGGGTTGGCTGTTCGGCGGTCGGTTGATTTGTTGGTT
>NZ_JBVHEH010000055.1:0-30338 GCF_055562955.1 Kitasatospora sp. NPDC015121 | reverse complement strand
CGCCTCGCCCACCGCACCTTCACCGAGCACTTCACCACCCGCCCCGACATCGCTGGGGCCCATGCCCGTATCACCACGGCCCTCAGCGCCCACGCCCGCGAAACACTCCAGCACCGGCACATGCCCGGCAGTGCGTTCCGGCCCCCGGACGTCAGCCCCTACATCCGCCACCACCTCGCCGCCCACGCCCGCCTCGGACACGCCGCCGGCGCCCTCACCATCCTCGACGCCCACCCCGACGTCCTCGACACCCTTGACCTCACCAGCATCACCACCAACGCCCTCCACCACGGCCTCGACCCCGACCAACTGCCACCCGCCATCGCCGGCACCGTCCTGCACCAGCACCACACCCACGACACCGGCCCCGAACAACAGCCGGGCACCACCACCGCGTGGCGCCGCTGGTGGCGACGCCTGGGCACCACCTACCTCCGAGGCAACCCGCCCCCCGCCGAACCCCACCCCCGCAGCCCCGGTGCCTGGCCACCCACCCTCACCACCGGCAACGTCCGGCCCCGCCAGCTCCACCTCCAACTCACCGGCCACAACGACTGGGTGAACGCGGTGGCGGTGTTCACCGCACCCGACGGCACCCCCCGCCTCGCCACTGGCAGCGCCGACCGTACAGTGCGGATCTGGAACCCCACCACCGGCGCCCAGGAAGGCGAACCCCTCACCGGCCACGACGACTGGGTGCGGGCGGTGGCGGTGTTCATCGCGCCGGACGGCACTTCCCGCCTCGCCACCGCCGGCGACGACCGGACGGTGCGGATCTGGAACCCCGCCACCGGTACCCAGGAAGGCGAACCCTTCACCGGCCACGACGGCTGGGTGAACACGGTGGCGGTGTTCACCGCGCCGGACGGCACCCCCCGCCTCGCCACCGCCGGCGACGACCGGACGGTGCGGATCTGGAACCCCACCACCGGTACCCAGGTCGGTGAGGCCCTCACCGGCCACGACGGCTGGGTGCGGGCGGTGGCGGTGTTCACCGCGCCGGACGGCACTTCCCGCCTCGCCACCGCTGGCGACGATGGGACGGTGCGGATCTGGAACCCCACCACCGGCGCCCAGGAAGGCGAACCCCTCACCGGCCATGACGACGGGGTGTGGGCGGTGGGGGTGTTCACCGCGCCGGACGGCACCCCCCGGCTGGTCACCGGCGGCGCCGACCGGACGGTGCGGATCTGGAACCCCACCACCGGTCTCCAGGAAGGCGAACCCTTCACCGGTCACGACGGCTGGGTGCGGGCGGTGGCGGTGTTCACCGCGCCGGACGGCACCCCCCGCCTGGCCACCGGCGGCGACGACCGGACGGTGCGGATCTGGAACCCCGCCACCGGTACCCAGGTCGGTGAGGCCCTCACCGGCCACGACGGCTGGGTGCGGGCGGTGGCGGTGTTCACCGCGCCGGACGGCACCCCCCGCCTGGCCACCGCCGGTGCCGACCGTACGGTGCGGATCTGGAACCCCGCCACCGGTACCCGGGAAGGTGAACCCTTCACCAGCCACAACGGCTGGGTATTGGCGGTGGCGGTGTTCACCGCGCCGGACGGCACTTCCCGCCTGGCCACCGCCGGCGACGACGAGACGGTGCGGATCTGGAACCCCACCACCGGTACCCGGGAAGGCGAACCCTTCACCGGCCACAACGGCGCCGTGTGGGCGGTGGCGGTGTTCACCGCACCCGACGGCACCCCCCGCCTCGCCACCGGTAGCGACGACGAGACGGTGCGGATCTGGAACCCCACCACCGGTACCCAGGAAGGCGAACCCCTCACCGGCCACAACGGCGCCGTGTTGGCGGTGGCGGTGTTCACCGCACCGGACGGCACCCCCCGCCTCGCCACCGCTGGCGACGATGGGACGGTGCGGATCTGGAACCCCGCCACCGGCGCCCAGGAAGGCGAACCCCTCACCGGCCACGACGACTGGGTGAACACGGTGGGGGTGTTCACCGCACTGGACGGCACCCCCCGGCTGGTCACCGGCGGCGCCGACCGTACGGTGCGGATCTGGAACCCCGCCACCGGCGCCCAGGAAGGCGAACCCCTCACCGGCCACGACGGCGGGGTGTTGGCGGTGGCGGTGTTCACCGCGCCGGACGGCACCCCCCGGCTGGTCACCGGCGGCGACGACCGTACGGTGCGGATCTGGAACCCCGCCACCGGCGCCCAGGAAGGCGAACCCCTCACCGGCCACGACGACTGGGTGCGGGCGGTGGCGGTGTTCACCGCGCCGGACGGCACTTCCCGCCTCGCCACCGGCAGCAGCGACGGGACGATGCGGATCTGGAACCCCCTGACGGAGACCGGGCATGTCCTTCCCCTGGCGGATAAGGTCAACGCACTGGCATCGAGCCACGGCGCGCTCATCGCAGGTACCGATACGGGTTTCCTCATGATCGATGTGTCGTCCGTACCCACCGATACAGCTTGATCGCCAGGACATTGCTTAGTGCCGCCAGAGGGCCCGTATGTGGCCGTCGATCCGGGTGAAGGAGTGCCCGATGCCCGCCTCGCGCAGCAGGGTCTCGTGCGGACACAGCGACAGCAGCGACTGGGTGTGGCCAGAATCCTGAACCAGCGTCAGCAACTCGACGGCACGGTCGTAGAGCCACACGGGCTGCGCACGCAGGTGCTCCAGGAAGGCCGCATCGCTGGAGACCCGTTCCTGCTCGGTGATCTCACTGCCGAGCAGGCGGGCGTAAAGGCGGTGATCGGCAGGGTGTGTTCGGCCCGGTAGGTGTCCCGGTCGACGGGCGTGCCCCCGAGGGCGGGCAGCGTCGCGTTCAGCGCGGCGACGTGGTCGTCGAGATCATCCTTGAGGGTCCCGTTCCAGTCCCAGACAAGGTGTATGGGAGTGAAGGGAGTTGAATCGCCAAAGGTGTTGTTCACGGCGGTTCTTCCAGGGTGGTCAGGCGGGGAGGAAGTGGTTGAAGCGCCGCAGCAGCCACAGGGCGCGAGCGGCTCCGGCGAGCGGCACCAGGGCGGCAGGCAGCGGTCCGGCTGCTACAGCGAGGGGGCTCAGGCCGGTGCGCCGACGGCCTGACCGGCGCCGACGCAGGCGACGAGCCACATGGAGGGCTCCGCCAACTCGCCTTCGGGAGACAGGCGTTCGATGCTCTGAGATGCGGCGGCCAGCAGCGGGGCGAGGAAGATGCCGGGTAGGAGTATGCCGAGTAGCGCGATGGCCGGCACCGGGTCGGACAGCAGTGCCGTCCACCCGGCGGCGAAGCCGGTCGCGGCGGCCACCAGGTGCCGAGCCGGAGGCCCGGGCCAGGCGCGGCGACCGTAGGCGAGGCCGCCGAGCGCGCTGCCGAGGGCCAGCGCGGCGGGCATCACCCCGGCCAGCCACCCGGCATCGTGCCGATCGCTCAGCGACAGGGCAAGCACGTTCACCACGCCGAGCGCCGCACCGGTTCCCGTGAGCGCCGCGAACAACACCCGCAGGCCCGGCGCCCGCAGCGGACCCGCCCAGTGCCCGCGTCCGGCCGGGGCGCTCGGCGTCCACTGGGCGCAGGGGGCGAAGGTGACGACCAGGGCGGAGCCGAGCAGGCCCAGCGCCGCGGTCGCCGCCAGCGCGGCGAGTACTCCGGCCCCGGCCGCGATACCGGCGGCCAGCAGCGGGCCGACCACGAACACCAGGCCCTGGCTGCTGCTGTTCAGCGCCAGCGCGGTGTGGCGCACGGCGGCGTCGGGAAGGACGCGGGGCCACAGCGTTCGCAGGCACGCCTCCAGCGGCGGAGTCGCCAGGCCCGCCACCAGCACGGCCAGCGCGGCGAGCACCGGGTGGCGCACCGGGCCGGTGGCCGGCAGCAGCAGGAACGCCGCGCTCGCCACCAGGCGGAAACGAACAGGACGGTGCGTTGGCCGTGGCGGTCGACCAGGCGGCCCAGCAGCGGCTGGCCGATCGCGGCGGCCAGGCCGTACAGCGCGCCGAGCAGCCCGGCCAGGGCGAGGGAGCCGTGTTCGGCCCGCACCAGCAGCAGGATCGCGATGGGTGCCATCCCGGTGGGCAGGCGGCTGATGGGGGTACCGCCGAGCAGGCGGGCGATGTGCGGCGGGCCCAGGATGGCACGGAAGGTGCTGTCCTGGGGCCCGCACGGCGGGTGTGGTGCGCAAGGGAGGGGAGTCCTTCGGTCGTGCGCGCCGGGGCGGCGCGCGGGAACGGCGGCGCTCAAGCGGTTCGTGCGGCTGCCGAGCAGAAGGATTCGGAGGAGCCGGGGCTTGGTCCGGCCAGGGACGACGGGGTAGAAGCCGCTACCGGATCCGGCACCGCGGGCAGCGGCCGAGCGGTGGAGCCAGCAATTCCATTGCCCGGGCGGCCTGTTGCGGGACGACTCCGTTGCCGAGGGCGGTGAGCTGGGCGGGCCGGCCAAGTCCAGGGGTGGCGGTCACCCAGCCCGCCTCCAGGCCCTGCATCCACTCCACGAACTCCGGACGGAGCCGGCCACCCTCGTCGGTCGGCGCCGGTGCCGGGCGGGTGAGCGTCTCCCACCGGGCGACGGCTGCGGCGTACTGCCCCCACCGCCGGGGGTCGGTTCCGAGGGCGGGCTCGACCAGAGCGGCAGGGCCACGGTCGGCACCGTGGGGTGCCGACCCTTGCCCGCGCGGCGCCTCGTGGTGCCGGTGCTGCTCGCGGTCGGTAGCAGCGAGGCCGCGGCCGAGGGCAGGGTCAGGTCGCCGTTGCCGTGTCGCTGGTTCGGTGAGCCCTTGATCCCGTCGCTGGCCTTCGGCGTCGGTAGCAGCCGCTCCACCTCGTCGGCCAGGTTCGGGCTGTGACCGTCGCTCCTGCGCTTCGCCAGGTGCTGGCTGCCGCCGTTCTTCCCGATGTCGCTGGTGGGTGTCTTCAGTACCGTGGTCGGCAGGCCAGGCGGCGAGGAAGACCCGGGAGCGGTGGTGGGGAGCTCCGACGTCGGAGGCACGAAGAACGAGCCAGCGTGCGTCATACCGCAGGTCGGCCAGGGTGCCGAGTACGGCGCCAAGTGCCCGCACAGGAGAGAGGGTTGGGTCGTCTCCCAGACACCACGGGCAGGGTTCCACGTCGCCAGCGGAACCCGGGGAGGTGAGGAGTCCTCGTACATTCTCGACCACCAGGAGGCAGGGGTTGAGGGCCTCGACCGCGCGTGCGACGTGCAGCCAAAGCCCGGATCGGGTCTGCGAGTTGAGGCCGACACGTCGACCGGCGACCGAGACGTCTTTGACAAGGGAATCCGGCCGTGAGGACACCGACCCGCGGAGCGGCCGACCAGTCGATCGCCGTGATATCGCCCAGGTTCGGCACGCTGGGCCAGTGCCTGGCCAGGATCGCGGACGGCGCGGGCTCGACCTCGGCGTGCCAGGCGACCTGCCCGCCGAGTGCCGCCATCACGCCCAGGTCGAGCCCGCCGTAGCCGCTGCACAGCGAACCGATCAGCGGCCCGGACCACGACGGCGGCCGGGCGGCCGTCATCGCCGCCCCCGCGCGGAAGGTGGAACGGTCCGGGTGCCGACCGGTGCGGGGCACGGGGGAACCGGGGGCGTGGTGGTTGCGGCGCGGGTGAGCGCAGCGGCCTTGCATACGGTGTCCGGATTCTGCCCAGGCTCGGCCATCGGGGAGAGGGCTTCGGCCGCTGCCGGGGCAGGCAAGACGTCCGCGGCGGCCATCCGCAGAATCCGGGCACCGTCTTGGAGGTTGTGGTGCGCCGCCTGGAGGGCCTCGCCGATGTACAGGGCGGCGACCTTGCGCTGGTAGTCGCCACCGGGCAGGCCGTCCGGGTCAGGTGGCAACGTGTCGAGGTAGGAGAACTGCTGGCCGATGGTGCCGAGCGCACCGGTGGCCTGGGCGGCCCGGTTCACAGCGAGGGCGAACGCCTCCGCCGGGTACCCCGGCCGCATCGGATCGGCTGCCTGGGACAGGTAGGTGTTGCCGATCGTGGTGATGAACGCGCCCAGTTCGGTAATCCTGTGACCCGTGACGGCGGACTCCAGCGGTGCGGACGGATCGGCGGTGGTGGGCAGCCCGTCCCGCAGTCGGTCGAGCGCCGCCGCAGCCTGCAGCATGAGCGCGGTGGAGAAGGGACGGTTCACAGTGTGCTCCGGCGGTTGGGAGGGAAAGGTGGGAAGGCGCGCGGTAGCCGCAGCGTTCGGAGGGGCTGCCGGGGCCGTCGGGGAGGCGGGCGGCTGCACGGCGCTGCGCGACAGCGCGGCGTCCACCCGGATCGTCGGGGAGGAGCGGTTCGGTGAATCGGCGGCCCGCTCGTCGGTGGTGCGGTCGGACGTCGGCGATTTCGGAGTCGTGGCCTGTGCGGCGCGGGTGTACGTGGCCGAGTGCAGTTCCACCAGGGCAGGGGCGATGGTCTCAGCGCAGGCCCGCAGGACCTTGGCGGTGTCGGCGAGGCTGCCGCGCGCCCGGTCGAAGGAGGAACTGATGCTGCCGGCGGCGGCGCTGAGGGCGGTGTCCACATCCGGGGCACTGCGCCCTCCGGCTGTGCAGGCCAGGGTAGCGAGCTGCTGACCGACACCGCTGAGTTCGGCGGCGGCCGAGGTGGTGCTGGCGCCGACGTCAGCGAACGCCTCGGCCGCGAGCACAAGGTCCGTTAGCGGCGCCGGGTAGGAAGCCACCGCCAGGAACAGGTGCTCGTCACCCAATCCGTTGACGATGCTGCCGAGTTCACTGATTTAGCGCCCCACGGCGGCCGGGTCGGGCCAGGGAAAGCCGGGGCCCATCCGGGGCAGCCGGACGCTCTGGAGCTCGGCCATGCTCGCCGCTGCGTTCAGCAGCAGCGCGGTCTCGGAGAGGTGCTTGTTCACGTCGCACTCCGAAGCGGAGAGGAAGAAGAGGAGGAGGGGCGGCGGGCATCGCGCTCGCGGTGCCCGCCCGGGAGGCGGGGACGACGGGCGAGACCGCCTTGGACGCCGACTGCTGCGGGGCGCTACGAGCCAGCGCCGCGTTCACCCGAGCCGCCAGAATGCTCGGCGTCGCCGGAGCAGTGGCCGTGCCAGGGGCGAGATGCCCGTTGGCGGTGCGCCAGCGGGCGCGGACCTCCTCCAGCGGGCCGAGGGCGTACAGGGCCTGGCCGACCAGCTGCCCGGGGGCCAGGCGTTCGTCGGCGGCCAGCACGGTGATCCGCTGGGCGCTCTCGGCAGCGGTGCGGGTGAGCGAGGTGCGCAGCACCTGGTCGCCGAGCCACCCGGCAGACCCGGCGACCAAGTGCGCGCCTAGGACCTGGGAGAGCTGCTTCTCGGTGAGTTTGCCATCGGCGAGCAGCCCGCGCCGTTGGACCTCCCACAGGGTGGTGACGGGGTCGATCGGCTCGCCGCGGTGGTGGAGCGCGCCGAGGCAGCGGTAGAGCTGTCCGTGGCCGGGGTCGGCGAAGTCGCCGGGCCGCAGCCAGTCGAAGACCTCCTGGAGCGCGCCGCCCTGGTGCGCCAGCAGGGACAGCAGGAACTGCTCGTCCGCCCGCGCGTCGTCGGACAGTTCGGCGGCGGGTTCGGCGGCCGGGGCGGTAGCCGGGGCGGTGGCGGGCTTCTGGGTGCGGGGCGGGGTGCCCCAGCGCCCGGCGAGGTCGGCGAGCACGCCGGCCAGGACGTCGGCCTGGTGGGCGGTGCCCTCGACGCTGCCCGCTGCGAGGCCCTCCTCGGCGACGCCGAACAGCCGCTGGGCGTGCACGGTGACTGTGCGGCGGATCGAGCCTTCCAGGACGATCCGCCCGTACAGCGGGGCGTGGCCGGGACGCGGGCAGGCGGCGACGAGGGTGTGCAGATAGGAAGGGTCAAGTCCGCAGGTGCGCTCACTGGCCAGGGCGAGGGTGTCGGTTAGCCACTCCAAGGGCACTTCGCCGTCGTCGCTGTCGGCGGCGAAGCCGGGGTGCCCGGCGTCGCGCAGTTCGCGCAGCACGGAGAAGAGGACCTGGTGGGCGGGGCGGTGGAAGTCGTGCGGCTCCAGCCAGTCCAGCCGCCGCAGTTGGCGCGGGTCGAGCAGGACCGCACCGAGCAGCGCCTGCTCGCCCGCGAGCAGCGGCTCCATCACGACCACCACCGGCGGTGCTCGGAGGTGAGCTGGGCGACCTCGCGCTCGGCGGCGGCCCGGGCGGTTGCGAAGCGGTCCAGCTCGCCCGTGAACGTCGGGTCGGTGGCCAGCAGCGACCCGGCGCCGCTGACGAGCCACCACCGGCCGCAGCGTCGGACGACCGGGGCGCCGACCAGGCGCTCGCCCCGGGAGGGAGAAGAAGGGGTCATCGGGTAACTCCGTTGTGTGGGAAGGCCGGTCAGGCGGTGAGGGTGAAGCGGTCGGCGGCGACCGGGGCACCCGAGCGGCAGACCCAGGGCGAGCAGCCGTCCGCGTCGCCGGCCTCCAGCTCGGCGTCGGCGATGGCGTCGAAGACGTCCGTCTGGCGCTCGGCCCATTCGTGCGCGGTGACCCGGTCGATGGGCGCCTGGTCCAGCGGGCGGCGGCTGCGGTGCAGGTACGCCTGGCCGAGCAGCGGGGTGCCCCCCGCGGTCGCCCGGGCGTTGCCGCTGCGGATCGCCTGGTCGAAGGCGACGACGTCCTCCCACTCCTCGTGCGAGGTGTCGCGCAGCGCCCGCCACTGGGCGTTGCCGTGGTAGGGACACCCCAGACAGCTGCTCTTCGGAGTCGACTCGAAGCCGCGAGCGCGCAGCAGCCGCAGGCAGTCCGCCCGGGTGAGGCCCAGCTCCAGCAGCGGGAAGCGGTTCTTCATGTAGGCGACGTCGGCGTCCTTGGCCCGGTGCACCTCGTCCACCGAGATGCCGATCCACTGCTCGACGAACACCCCGCCCGGCACCCGCTGCGGGTAGGGGCAGCCGAGGAGCTCGCGGGCCTTCTCCTTGATCGGTTTGATCTTGTACTGGCTGGTGCACTGCCGACGCGACATGCCCTCGCCGCCATCGGAGTTGAGGATGTGCAGCGGCATCGATGCGAAGCGCTTCGCAGGGTCGAGCGCGTCCGAGCGGATGTTGCCCGAGGAGACTCGCAGGATGGGGATCCCGGCCGGGGCAGCGACCTCCCGCTCGATGCGGTCCAGGTGGGCGTAGACCGAGCGGGGCTCCCAGCCGGTGTCCGCGAAGATCGCGTAATCCAGGCCGGGCAGGTGGCTCTCGGCGGCCAGGAGCAGCAGCACACTGCTCTGGACCCCGGCGCCGAGCGAAAGAACTCGCAGGGCAGGAGAGGTAGTTGTACTCACGGAGGAGGTCCTTGGGGGGAGAGCGGGCGTGCGGCAGGGACGCCCGGAGGGGAAGGGGGAGGCGGCGCCGGCCGTGAGGTCTCGATCGGCGCCGCCAGGGTGGGTAGGCGGTCAGGCCGAGAGGGTGAAGCCGTTCTGGCTCTTGTCGAGAGCGCGCGCGGTGATGGCCTTCGTGGCGCGGGTGGAGGCCGGGCCGATCTCCTTGACGGAGCGCTCCTTGTACCAGGGGCGGAGGTCGAGCATCGCCACCCGCATGCCGGTGGCGAACAGCAGCACCTTGCCCTTGGGCAGCGCGCGGATCTGGTCCGGTGCCAGGATGCGCTCGGTGCGCATCGAGGTCGAAGTCGACTTGCCGCTGTCGGAGTTGGAGACGGAGACGGTCTGCACGTCGTGCTCTCCGATCTGCCGCGACAGCTTGTCCGCGAAGTCGGCGTCGTCGATCCCGCTGCCGACGATCTTGACGGTCGCGGCGGACCAGAGGGCGTCCATGCCGGCCTCGCCCCAGCAGCGCTGGCCCTGCCGGTAGGACTGCAGGATTGTGATCGGGATGACCCCGCGCGAGCCCAAGTGCGAGTACAGGTCCGGGAGATCACTGATCTTGCACACGTTCGCGGCCTCGTCCAGGACGCACAGCGCGGGCGGGTCGAGCCGCCCGCCGCTGCGCTCGGCGACGATGACGGCGGAGCGCATCACCGCGTCGGCCGCCGCCGCGATGATCGCCGAGGCGGAGCCGCCGCCGTCCTTGCTGAGCAGGAACAGCGTGTCACGGGAGGACGCGAAGGCGAACGGCTTGAACTCCGGCAGGTCGGGCGTCGGGGTGACCCAGGCGGCGATCTCCGGGTCCAGCAGGCAGCTCGCGTACTGCCTCGCCGTCTCGTAGATCCCGTCCCTCGTCTCGGTCGCACCGGTGACGGTGCCCTGGAGCTGGGCGGCCACCGCGTGGTGGCCGGCGTCGGTGAGCAGGTCGACGGGGGTGCGGTCGGCGGGGGAGGCGAGCCAGGCCAGCACGTCGGTGATCGGGCGCCGGTTGCTGGCCGCAGCCAGGAATAGCGCACCGAGGGTATTGGCGGCGGCGGTCGACCAGAAGTCGGAGCCGCTGGACTCGTCCACGGACGCGGTGACGAAGTGCCCGGCGAGCCGCTTCGCCCCGGCGAGGTCGCGGGCGTCGGCCAGGATGTCCCACCACATCTCGCGCGGGTGGTGCGCGATCTGCTGCGGGTCGAGCGTCCAGACGGTGCCGACCTTCGCCCGCGCGTCGAAGCACGCGGTGAACGCGTCGTTCGCCGCCTTGTTCGACGTCAGCAGCACCGGGCCGGGCGCGGCGAGGATCGCCGGGATCGCGATGCCGGACGTCTTACCCGAACGGGGCGCCATGATCGCGACCAGAACGTCCTCCCAGGAGGCGCGGACCTCAGCCTTGCCGGGCGAGAGAGTGCCGATCAGGATGCCTCGGTCGTTCGGCTCGACCTCTTTTGCACTCCTGGCCGTTCAGGCTCGGTCGTAGGTCGCGGGCCTTGGCGGTGACCTCCTTGTCCAGCAGCGGCGCCAGGTCGGCCCTACCGGCGAGGCCGGTCTTCGCCCCGGCATGGTGGCGCGTCCACAGCACCAGGGCGGTGGCGGTCAGGGCGGCGGTGAGCAGGCCGGGCAGGAGGCGGGCACCGACCAACAGCGCGACGGGGCTGAGGTGCGGCCACAGCGCGTCGGGGTGCAGCAGGGCGTCGGCGGCGCTGAAGCGGGCCCACGGGCCTTTGCCGACAAGGGCGTTGGCGGCGTTGCCAGTCAGCCAGGCCAGCGAGCCGAAGGCGAGGGCGGCACCGAGGACGCCGAACAGGAGATAGAGGAGCGCGTCGGTGCCGGTGGTGGTCGACGGCGCGCTGGTACGCGGGGAGGGCAAGACAGTTCCAGGTGGGTGCGAGCGGGCGGGGCGGGGCGCGCTCGGCTCTCGAACAGATCACGACGTAACTCTCTTGCAGGAGATATGAGTTCAGCGGGTGCGGGCGGCGGGAGTACGCGGCGCGGCCAGCGGAGCGGGAGCGGGAGAGGATGCCGGGCCGGGAGCGGTCCTGCTGGCGGGGGAGGTGAGGAGGGCAGCGGCGATGCGCTGCCGGTCGGACACATCGGTGTCGTTGCCGACGTAGCCGACGGCCAGGTCCGGCTCGATGGCGACTCGGAACCCGAAGCCGTCCAGCAGGCCGGACGCACCAGACGCGGCGAGCTGTTGGTCAGGGCCCGGCGTGTCAGCCGGGAGGTTGTAGGAGGCCGGGTTGCCAGGATTGGACGGGGCGGTGAAGCCGAACCGGCGCAGGACCATGCCGATGACCTCGGGAGCGTCGGTACGGCAGTCGGCCCAGACCAAGCCGTCGCCACCGCGGTAGATCTCGACGTCGGTGCCGTAGGTGTCGGCCAAGTTGCCCATGAAAAGGTCCTTTGAGGATCGTGAGGTGGTGATGGGGTGGGTCAGCGGCGGTGGCTGGCGGGGCCGTGATAGGCGGCCCGGCCGGGGGCGCCTCGGGCTCGGCTCCGGGGCTCGCGGCACGGCGGGTGGCGGCGCGGGGCGAGTAGGGGACGGCGGCCTGCTGCCGCATCGCCTCCGCACCGGAGGGGCCGTGGCCCATGACGTCGTGCAGCAGCTCCCGGGTGTGCTTGTCCTGGACCATCCCGTGGTGCCGCGGGTCGCGGGTTTCGGCCGGCATCTCGGCGATGTCGCCGACGACGGCCTCCAGCTCTTCCTGGGCGTAGACCAGCATGGAGTGGACGGAGGCCAGTCGCGTCCACAGGTCGAAGGCCGCCATGTAGGGGGCCTGGTAGTCGAAGTTGAGCCGGGCCCTGGCCCAGTCGGCGCTGGCGGCGACCAGCTCGGTTAGCTGCGGCAGCGGGCCGACCAGGGCACCAGTCGCCTCCTCCACGCTCGCGGCGACCCCACCCGGGCCCGCCGTCACCTCCAGTCGCGCGGTCACGCCGGGCACCGAGTACGGGTCGGCCGCCGGGGGTGGGCTGCAGGGGGAATCGGCCTGCGGGCCGTGGACGAGGGCGATGTTGTGCCGCATCGCGGCACCGACCGCCTCGCCGATCGACGAGTAGTGCTCAGGCATCGTGCCCACCGCCGGGAGCCGTGGGGGTGCCGGTCACCGGGTGCGTCCCGTCTGCCGGGGTACGACCGCCTGCGGAGGTGCGGCGGAGTGCGGTGTGGAGGCGGTCACGCCTCGGGCGGTGGCGGCGGGGGAGGTGGCGCGGGCCGCGTCGGCGGTGGCGGAGCTGGACGCGGTGTCGACGGGGGCGTCGTGGGACTGGGCACGCTGCACTTCGTCGAGCAGGCCGCCCAGCTCGCTCTGGGCGGCGGAGACGAAGTCGGCGGCGAAGCCGATGCGGTCGGAGAGGGCGTACTGCTCGGGGTCGAGGTCGGTGGTCTGCTCGGAGGCGGCTTCCAGCATGTCGTGGAGGCGGTCCAGGATGCCGCCGTCGGGGTCGAGCACCTGGACGAGCGCCTCGGCGAGTTCGCCGAAGCTGGTGGCGCCGCGGATCTGGTCGGTGACCTGGAGGAGCTGGTCGCCGGCGGAGAGCTGGTGCCGGTCGGCGGGGTTGCCGGGCAGCGTGGTGTCGAGCCGGGGGTCGAGGTCGACGTCGTAGCGGGCGGCGCGCAGCATCTCGGCGGCGTGGGTGGCGACGGCGGCGCGGTCGGCCGGGGCGGTGGTGGGCAGCCGGTAGCGGCGGCCGTACCAGTCGCCCTTCTCGGCGAAGCCGGCGTGCTTGAGCAGGGAGGCCGCGAGGTCGTCGCTGGAGCCCTTGGCGACGACGGCGCCGCTGGGTTCGAGGCCGATGGCGATCGGTGGGGTGGGCATGCGGTAGTCCTTGGCGGTGGTGACGGAGGGGACGGTGCGCACGAGGTGGCCGAGGTCGGTGGCGATGCGGTGGCACTCGGCCTGGGCGTGGAAGGCGTCCCGGTAGGTGCTGTGGATGGAGCCGTCCTCGCGGACGACGGTGGCGACGATGTGCACCGAGCGGTCGAGGTTGCGGATCGCCGCCCACCGGCAGCCGTTCGGGTCGCCGGCGGGGGCGATTCCGGTGACGGCGACCAGGCGCCGGGCGACGTCCGCCCACTGGGTGTCGGTCAGGTCAGGGTGGCGCGGGTCGGAGCGCACCGAGCACAGCCACACCGGTCGCTCGGGGGCCCGGGCGCCGATTCGGGCGGCCGGGGCGTCCAGCACGCCGCCGCCCAGGACCTCCCGGGGGTCGCCGAACAGCGGCAGCTGTTGGTGCGAGCCACGGTAGTCGGCCCCGATCAGCCGGGGCCGCAGCCGAAAGCGCGGAGCGTCGTGCCCGTACAGGACGGGGATCAGCGCGGCCGTGCTGGTGGCGCGCTGCAGGTGGGCGATCACGACGGTCCCCTCTCGGGCGGCGGCGGGCCCGGCGACCGGGCTGACGGGGGAAGGATCCGCAGATCCGGCGGTTTGGTCGGGCCGCCGGACGGTGGTAGTGGCCGGTGACGGTGGGCCGGGTGCGTCAGCGGACCGAGGCGTCGCGGTCCCGGCTGAACTTCTCGCAGGCGAAGCGGGCGAAGACCTCGTCGTTGTGCAGCCGGGCCCAGCGTCCGTCCTGGCGGACGACGGTGGCGAGGATGTCGATGCGGTCCTCCGTGGTCTGCAGGGCCGCCCAGCGGCAGGCGGTGCTGTCGCTTGTCGGATCGATGCCGGTGGCGTCCAGGACATCCAGGGCCAAGTCGTACCAGTCGTCCTCGGTGAGCGCGGTCGACGGGAGCTGCGGATCGAGCAGTGCCAGGTCAGCTACTCAGAGGGGGTGTGGCCGGTTCGGGGCCGGCGCAGTGCCAGCGGCTCGTCCAGCAGCGCCGCCAAGCGCGCCATGTCGTACTCCTCCTCAGCGGGCGGTTCCGGCGACCACGTTTCTGAGTAGGACCGGCTCGAAGTCCGGGTCGTCGCTGAGCACACACAGGGATTTCAGCAGGTCGAGGGTGCTCTCGGTGCGCCGGACGGTGCAGTGCAGAACGGGGCCGTGCATGGTGGTGTTATCCGAAATGCTTTCAGGGAAAGGGGAGTTGGGCTCTGGGGTCCGTGTCGGGTAGGTCAGACGAAGGGGTTCTCGGTGGGGCGGTCGGCGGTGGTAGCCGCTTCCAGTAGTTCTTGGAGGTCGCCGGGCTCGGAGGAGCGCTGATCGATCCACCAGCCGGCGCGGGTCACGGTGCGGGCCTGCTCCTCGACCTGCTCCCAGTCGGTCTCCGGCATGCCGCCCTCCAGCACGAGGGCGGTGTAGGCGGCGGCGAGTAGCTGGTGGCGGCAGCGCACGCCCCAGGCGATGCCCCGCTCGGTGCCCTCCAGCGGCGGCATCCGGTACCGCTCGGACCAGGCGTCGGACTCCGCCTGCTCCTCGGCGCGCTTGGCCGCCAGCCACGCGGCCTTGCCGGCCTCGTCGCCGTCCTTCGCCGCGCGCCAGCACTCGGTGCACTCCTGCCGGGACAGCCAGTCGGCGTACCCGGCGCGTCGGTCGGCCGGGCGGTCGCCGAGGTCGCGCTCGCTCTCGTGCCCGCACGAGTGGGCGATCTTCCAGACCTTCTTCACGGTCATGACGGGGGCTCCTTGCTTCTGGGGAGGGGGTTCAGCGGCTGCGGACGCCGGAGGGCGCTGCGGGTGGCAGCCGGGCGGTTCGCACCGGTGTGCTGGGGAAGGCCGAGGCGCGGGCGTGCTCGCGGGTGCCGACGCTGGGCGGGCGGATGGCTGCGGCGAGGGCATAGTCGACGGCGACGGTGTACCGGCCTTGCCGCAGCGGCTCGGTGAGCGCGGCGATGGCGTCGATGCCGGCTTCGTGCTGCCGGGTGGGGGCGAGATAGATGTCGAGGGCAGGCACGTGGTGCCAGCCGGCCCGGGTGAGGAACGGTGCGGGGTCGATCGGCAGGCCGTCGCTGACGGCGGCGACGATCCCCAGGTCGGGGTGCTTGCCGAACGCGACGTCCGGCTCGTCGGGGCTGGGCCGCCAGGTGCTGCCGGGCACATCGAACGCGGGCTCGGCCTGGACGCGGTGGCCCATCGTGCGCAGGGCCTGCACTGCGGCGCGGGCGCGCTGCTGTTCGTAGTGTTCGGGGCCGGTGAAGGCGAAGAGGCGGGGGTCGTCCGGGGCGGGCTCGAAGCCGAGGGAGGGCAGGACGGCGTCGGCGACCGGTTGCGGCATCCGACCGAGGGCGGCGTGGACACCAAAGCGGTGGGAGTGGAGCCGGATTGCGACGTCGAAGGCGGGGGCGTCGGAGGTGACGGGAGTGGACATGGCGGGTCTCCCTTGAAGACGAGAGGGCGGAGGGTGGTCAGCGGGTGCGGGCGAACGCGGCACGGGGGTCGGCCGCCACGGGCGGTGGACTGGGCGGGGTCGCGGCGGCAGCGGGGCTTCGCCGGGCCGCAGGGCTCCTGAGCAGGGCGGCCTCGCCGGTGCGGAATCCGCGCGCGGTGGACGCAGCGGCGATCGGAGCCCGGTAAGCGGCGACTTCGGCAGAGATCCGGCTCTGCACGGCGACCTGGTAGCCGGCTCGGCGCAGCTCGCGCGCCGTGGCGGCGACCGCCTGCAGCGCGTTATCCCGTTCGCCGAGGCGCGGGTCGGTGGGTGGGAAGGGCGGGAAGTAGAAGTCCACGCCAGCGTGGCGCCACCAGCCACAACTGCTCATCGCGGCGTGGGCTTCTTGTGCTGGGCCGTCGCCGACCGTCCCGATCACCCCCAACGACGGGCTCTCGGTGAAGACCACGTCCGGCTCGCGCTCCGACACCGGCGCAGTGGCCTGCTGGGAGACTTCGGTCCGCGGCTCGGGGCGGGCGTCCAGGGAGAGGTCGCTGTGGACGGCGTAGCCCGCGCCGTCGAGGACCTTGATCGCCCACCGGAGACGGTCCGGGGCGTCGCGGTGCTGCTCGGTGAGCGCGTACAGGTACGGGTGGTCGGCGATGCGCTGGAACCCCAATCGCTCCAGCATCCAGGCGGCTGCGGCGGATTGGGTGGGCAGGGCGGCGACGACGCCGTGGCGGGGGTGGTGGCCGAGGACGACCTCGGGCTGCGGTGCGAGGGTGGGCATGGCGGGCTTTCCGTAGGGAGGTCAGCGGTTGCGGCCGGAGGTGCGGCCGGTGGCCGGGGCTGGGCCGCGAGCAGCGCTTCGGCGGGGTGCCCGGTGAGGGTGCGTTCGGACGCCGGGGAGGAGGCGAGGGCAGCGGCCACCCGCAGGTCGTGTCCGCTTGCAGCCGACCGGGCTGCGGCCTGGGGGTCCGAGGCGTGCCGGTCGGCGAGGTCTCCCCGCAGCGCCCGGATCTCTCGGACGCAGCGGTCGGTCAGCTCGGCGACCTGGCCCAGCCTGGCGGCGTAGTGCGGATCGCAAGCGGTCGCGTTCAGCCCCTCCCACCAGGCGGCGGTTTGGTGCAGTACGTCGACGGCCTGGTCCAGCACGCCGTCACCGGGGGCCTTCAGCACGCTGAGCGCGGCCACCTCCTCCTCGATAGGGCCGGCCTTCACGATCTCCTGGCCGAGACGGTCGAGCCGGCGCGGCGGGAGGGTGGCTTGCTCGGCGGCCCAGTCGGCCAGGTTCGTCGGGCAGTTGACGCCGAAGCCCTCGGCCCGCAGATAGTCAGCCGCCCTGGTTACGGCCGTGCGGCGCTCGGCGCGGTTGAGCATCGCGGTCGGGAGCCGGTGGCAGGCCACGCCGCCCTGGACGGTGGGGACGAAGCCTGCGCGGTGCAGCAGCGACTCGGCCCGCGCCAGCCGCTCCCGCACCTCCTGCTCGGAGGGGACACCGCGCCGGTCGAGGTGCTCGTCAAGGCAGGCCAGCAGGGGTCCGGTGCCGGTGCCGTGCTCGTGGTGGAGATGCCCCGACTGGCTGTCGTACAGGGGGATGGGCTCACCGCCGATCTCAAGCCATTCCGCGTACCAGCCGTTCTGTGGGCTGGTCCGCCCGGGCTCCTGGTAGCCGGCGTACTGGGGGCAGACAAGCAGGAAGCTGTTGTTCGGCAGCTGGGCGTCGATGTAGTCGCCGGTGTCGAAGCCGATGCCCCGGTTCGCCAGGAGAGTGGTGATCGGCTCGAACTGGCCGCCTGGAAGGTGGCGGCGGGTGTGGGCGGTGACCTCGAAGCCGGACTTGGAGAACTTGACGGGCTGCATGGCGGTGCTCCTGCGAAGCTCGCCCCTGCGGAAGCGGGAGCTGGGGTGTCGATGGTCCGGAGGATCTGCGGCTTGGTCCGGCCGGGGAAGCGGTGGTAGAACGCCGCGTCAGCGGGCGGAGCGGTGGTGACCGAGCCCGGTCACGGCGGGCGGCGGCGTCTCGGCGGTGCGTGGGGCGAGCGCCTGCGTTCCGCGGAGGGCCGGGGAAGCGGTGGCGGACAGCGCCTGTGCAGGGTGGGCGGGGGAGTGGCTGACCGCGGCGGCCAGCCGGTCGCTCCGTCCGGCCAGTTCACCGGCGAGGCCCTCGTGGACGAGGTGCAGCTCCTCGCCGATCTCGGTGATCCGCTCTGCCAGGGCATTCAGCTCGGCCCCGTAGCGCCGAACGCCGTGGTCCTGGCACCACTGCGCGGCCATGCTCACGAGTTCGTGCAGGCGGCTGACCGCGCCGAAGTCGCTGCCCACGAGCTGGTGAAGCGTTTCCGGGAACTCGCCCGGCCCGGCGGCGGCCAGACGCTGGACGGCGTACTCCTGCCCAGCCCTGTCGGTTGGCGGGAGAGATACGGTCGACGTGCCGGGCCGAAGGAGGAACTCCTCATGTATCCGATGACCGAGATCAGTCATGAGCGGGTCTCCTTGGTGGTGTGTGGTCAGCGGGTACGGCGTGGGGCAGTGGCGGGAGGCGAGGCTGCGGGTGCCGGCTCGGCAGTGAAGCTGGCCCCGCGGCGCTCGGTGCGGGCCACGGCCGCCTCGACCTGCCTCTCGCGGCTCGGTACGGGACGGCCGATCCGCCGGGTGACGTCCTGGGCCAGCACGGCCAGCGACATGCCCGGGATCCGTGCCGAGCGCGACCACGCCTCGCTGTTGCGCCGGTCCTCGGCCCACGAGCGGATCCGAGTGGTGGCCGGGTCGTCGCTCGCGGTGCGGGTCGTGAGGGTTTCCCACCGGGTTCGGACCTCTCGGATGCCGGCGAGCGCGTCCTGGGCGTGGTGGAGACGGCGCAGCCGGGGGCCGATGACGGGGTCGAGGCGGTCCTCGGCGGTGGTCACCGCCCGGATGCCCGCCAGGATGTGGGGGCCTTGGTCCGCCAGGACGTTGAGATGGTGCCAGGCAGCATGGTTGCGGGCCGCTGCGGACTCGAAGACCTCGGGTTCCCCGAAGCGCTGGGTGTTCGGCGGCAGGACGTACGCGACGCTCAGGTCGTCCAGGGAGACGAGGGCGTCTTCCACGGCGGCGGTGCGTGCGTACCAGGCGGCCCGCTGGTAGGCGGGGGCGAAGCGCTCCCGGACCTCGGCCGCCATCGCGGCGGCGTCTGCGGCGGTGGAGAACTCCACCGGGTCCGGCGGTCGCGGCGACCAGAGATACTGGTTCTCGGGTGCGTCGTCGGGGAGCATCGAGCGGAGGACGACCTGCCCGTCGGGGTGCGGTTGTACGACCAGCAGGTGCTCGCCGTCGGGCCCGTCGAGGGCGAAGGCGCTGTGCGGGGCGGTGGCGCTGGTCCACTGCGAGGGGTGTCGGCCCCAGAGCCGCCCCGTGAGTTCGGCGAGGTCCCGCCCGGGGTTGAGCGGGCAGGGACGTGCCGACCAGTCGGGCAAGTGCGCGGCCAGCGCGGTGGCGAGCGGCGGCAGGGGATCTGGTGGGCCGGGCTGCTCGGGCAGGACGTGGCCGGCCTCGTCGAGGTAGACCCTGGCCTCCCAGTGGTTGGGCAGGGAGGACCCGCGGTCGCCGCTCGGGCGGAAGACCGCGTAGGAGTCCTGCTGCACGCCGCCGAGGTGGCTGGTGTGGGCGAGGACGAGTTCCCAGTCAGGGTGGGCGCGGTCGTTGCCGTCACGGCGGGCGGCGAACAGCTGCTCGATGGCCGCGAAGTCGGCCTCGGCGAGGTGGGCGTGGTTGAGGAAGGGCACGGCGTCATTGGTGGGCATCGGTGTTCACGGTTCTCGGGAGGGGGCCCGAACGGCTGGTCGGGCCGGGCGGTTCAGCGGGTGCGGCGCGCGGTCGCCGGCGAGGCGGCGGGCGCGGGGGCGCTCGTTGCCGCGGTGGCCGGGTGTACGGCGGCGGTGGTGCGGGCGAGGGCGGCGATGGTCCGACGCCGCTCGTCGCCGAGCGGGGTGTTCGGCAGGGCCTGTCCGTCCTCGCTGAAGTCGATCTCGACGAAGCCCAGCGGAACGGGCCGGGTCATCTCGTCGGGCGGGACGGCCTGGAAGGCGGCGGTGGTGTAGGCCCACCGCCCCTGCTCGTCAGTGCCGTTGAGGGTCATGATCAGCCGCCAGTTGTCGTCGTGGCCGCTGCCCCACTCCACGCGCTGGGCGGCCATCACAGACTCGAAGGCGGTGAGGTCCTCGTCGGTGAGTAGGGAGTGGGGGATTTCGGCGCGGGCCAGGCTGTCACGGTAAGGAGGCATGTTGTTTCCTCAATCGGCTGTGGCAGGAGGGTGGTTGGCTACGCGGCCATGCGGAAGTCGGTGTCGTACAACTGCTTCTCGCGTGGGTGCAGAAGGTGCTGCACCACGAAGCTGAGCCCGGCGACCTTCCACAGCCCCCGGCCCCGGGGGAGGGCGGCGATGGCCTGGGCCTCGACGCCGGTGAGGCCCAGCAGCGCCATCGACGCCGCGATCTGGTCGGGTTCCTGGCGGTAGATGATCCGGGTGCTGCAGTCGGCGAGCAGGCCCTCGGCCAGGACCCGGCCGCGCGATCCGGCGTCACCGGCGGACAGCAGGTCGGAGAGCCGGTGCAGGACCAGTAGGTTGGCGATGCCCAGGCCGCGGCTCAGCTTCCACTGCTGCTGCATGCGCTCCAGCAGGCCGACGTGCCGCATGATCCGCCACGCCTCGTCGTAGATCACCCAGCGCCTACCGCCGTCCGGGTCGGCCAGCGCCGCCTCCATCCACGCGCTGGCGCAGGTCATCGCCAGGACGAGGGCGGTGTCGTCGCCGCTGCTGCCCAGGCGCGACAGGTTGATCGACAGCATCGGGGCGTCCGGGTCGAAGGCGACGGTGGAGGGGCCGTCGAACATGCCCGACAGGTCGCCGTGGACTAGTCGGCGGAAGGCGTGGGCGAGGTCGTCGACGGCCCGGCCGAGCCCGGTGCCCTGGTCGCCGAGGGCGGCGTCCAGGCGTTCGGGGTAGCCCAGTGCGTGGGCGATGTCGCCCAGCAACGGCGGCACGCCTGCGGCTTCGGCCTCGGTGACGGCCAGGTCGAGCGCGAGGTCGAGGCCGGTGTGCTCCATCGGCAGCAGGTCGCGCTTGAGTACGGTGGCCGCCAGGCTCGCCAGCAGCAGGAGCCGGCGCTTGCGGACCTCGCCGAGCCAGTCCTCCTCGTCCACCCCGGCGGGCCGCGCGGGTGCGTCGAGTGGGTTGAGCCTGCCGGGCAGGCCGGGGCCGAGTGCGATGGTCTGCCCGCCCAACTCCCTGGTGAGGGAGGACCATTCGCCCTTCGGGTCGGACGGGATGTAGATCTTGTAGCCGTGGGCGATGGAGCGGGTGGCGATGGACTTGGCCAGCGCGGACTTGCCCATGCCGATGATCCCGCACAGGATCGCGTTCGGGTTGGTGAACCCCTCGATGCGGCCGGAGTTGTAGAGGGTGAACGGGTCGAAGCAGAACGCGGCCTCGGCGTGCAGGTCGCGGCCGATGAACGTCCCTTCGGCGCCGAGGCCGGCTTCGGCGAGGAACGGGTAGGCGCCGCCGGCGACGGCGGTGGTCATGCGGTGCTTGGGCAGGCGCAGTTTGCTGCCGCGTCCGGAGGCGGGGCCGGGGCGCCCGGAGGCGGGGTAGGTCGGCTGCAGCTCGGGGTCGGATCCGGTGAACTCCCGCTCCCGGGAGGGGAGTCGGATGGTGCGGGCTTTGGTGCGGGCCTGGGCGAAGCTCTTGCGGGCGGCGCGGCGTTCGGCGCGGCTGGGCTTGCGCGGGACGAACAGCTGGCTGGCGGTGGCGCGGTTCATGGTCATGGTGTCGGTTTCCGTGGTCAGTGCCGGACGAGGCCGGTGTAGGGGGAGTGCAGGTCGGTAGGGGTGGTGCGGCGGCGCACGAGGTGGGTGGCCTGCTGGTGGCGGCGGCAGACGGTCAACTCCGGCACGCCTTCCGGAAGTCGAGCGCGGCAGGCTTCGGCGTCGGGGACCTCGCCGCTACCCGGCCGGGGTGCGAAGTGGTAGGCGGCGTGGAGGTGGTTGGCGGTCTGCCACAGCCGGGTGCGGGCGGCGCGCAGGTGGTCGCCCTCGGCGGGCAGCAGCGGGGCGGTGCGCTCGGCGTGGGCGTCCAGCAGGGCGTGCAGGGAGAGCAGGTGCTCGTGCAGGCAGTCGAGTTCGGCGCGGGAGGCGACCAGCGGCCCGGTGGGCACGTTGAGCACGCAGTGGAAGTCCACGGCGGCGGTCGCGTACGGGACGAAGTCCGGGAAGGTGGTGGCGGCGGGGGTGGCCGGCATCGTGGGCTCCTTGGGGAGGGGCGGGCCGGCGTCAGGCGGCGAGAGCGAAGGGCAGGGCGGCGGCGGTGAACGCGGTCGCCTGCTGCCAGGTGAGCGGGCGCAGGTCCAACTGGGCGCCGACGGCGGCGGTCTCGATCACCGCACAGGCCGAGCGCAACTCCTCCTCGGTGTCGGCGGAGACGGTCAGCAGGCCGGTCAGCGCGACATCCGCATGGCCGGCGATCAGCTGTCGCTCGCGGGCCTGGATGTCCTGGTACTCCACCGAGTCGGCTTCGCTCGCGACCTGGCCCTTGCGGGCGCGCTCGGCCGAGTCGGCGATCACGCTGGCCTTCTTGCGCTGGACGTCGCGCATCGCGGCGTCCAGGTCCTTGGGCTCGTAGGCGAGGGAGACGGTGCGGCGCACGCCGGAGGCGAACATCAGCTGGTGCAGGAACCCGGGGTTGGTCTCGGTGCGGGGCCAGTTCTCCACCCAGTAGGTGGTGTGGTGCGCGGAGTCGGTGGAGATGTGGTCGGCCTTCTCCAGCACGACCACCGGGCCCGCCGCGGCCGGGTCGGCGGCCGGGCGGCCGTCGGCGGACCAGCGGTCCAGCGCGGCGCGGGAGGCGGGGTCGTAGGCGGTACGGGCGACGGCGGCGATCTCGGCGGCCGACAGCCAGCCGGTCGGGTTCAGCCCGGCGGTGCGCGCGGACTGCTCGCAGGCGGAGACCAGCTGGGCGAGCACCGCGAAGGCACCCGTGAGGCCGCCTCCGGCCTGGTTGATCAGGCGGCGGGCCTTCTTGAAGTCCAGCGCGACGGCGATGTACGACTCGTGCGGTGCTGCGGCCGGACCGGCGCTCTCGATCAGCTCGCCGTAGAGCGCACCGGCCAGCGGGGCGTCCGGGCGACCGTGCTCCTCCCAGTACCGGCGTAGTGCGTCGCCGGAGTCCGGGACGGTCCGCTCGATCACCTGGATCCGGGCGACGTGCCCGGTGCGGGCCAGCGCGGCCAGGGTCCGGCCCCACCCGGCGACGTTGGCGGCCTGCGTGCCGGGGTCCAGCAGCGCGTACGCCCGGGAGGAGACCTTGACGATCGCGGTGAGGGTCCCGGCGTGCGGGTCGTGGACCGCGCCGTAACGCCGGTCCGGGGCGGTGACCACCCGCAGACTGGCCGCGCCGCCGGGCAGGTGCAGCAGGCCCTCGCACACCGGACGCCGGGACGGCCGGGCCAGCCAGACCAACTGCCCGCGCAGGCGCCGCAGCGCGTATCGGACGGCGATCGGGGCCCAGTCGGCGAGGGTGCGCCCCCGGTAGCGCAGGAAGACCACGGCGGCCACCGCACCCCACAGGGGCAGCAGCTGGAGGGCGCCGACGACGCCGCGGGCGGTCAGGACGGCAAGCAACACCAGGCCGGTGGCGGCGACGGTGAGCAGCTGGGAGATGCTCAGGCCGAGCAGGACACCTCGGCGGGAGCGGTGCGGGAACTTCACCGACGCCGGGGCGTCGGACTTCGGAGCGGAGGACATCGGGGTTCCAGACGGAGGTGAGTGGGAGGTGGGGGAGAAGGAGGCGGTGCTCTTCTGGAGGTCACGGCCATGATTCCCTTCGAGGGGTGGGGCGGGGGCGGGCCGAGATGGTGTTCGGCCCGCCCTGGGACAGCCCTCCGATCAGGAACCGGAGGCCGGCGGCTGATGCGGGGAGACGAACCGGACCGGATCCGGCGAGGAACCTCCAGCCGGGGGCGGTCCGCCGTCCGACGCTCCTTCCGGAGTGGGAGGTGCTGCCGGAGTCGGAGCCGGGGGCGCCGCCGAGGAGGGAGCAACCGGACTCGGGGCAGTGGCTGTACGCATGGTGACGAAGCGCTCGGCGCTCACCGTGGTCGGGGCGTCCACCACCTCGCCGCCGGCATCGCCAGTGCCGCTACCGCTGTCGTTCTGGGAGGTGGGGCGGGTGACCAGGGATGGGAGGCCGGGTCGGGTGACCAAGGAGCGTCCGCGGTCGCCGGGGGCGTTCGGGTCCTCACCGAAGCGGAAGGTGCTGGGCTGCTGGGCGGGACCGGCGTCGATGCCCTCCTTGCTGAAGCGCCCGGTCGGATTGATCCCGCCAGCACTCCCGCCGTCGCTGCCCGCGCCGGGAACCTGGCCCGGTCCCTGAGGGGCGGGCGCGCCGGTTCCTGCCTGCATGGCGAGGCTTCCGGCGGTCTTCGCCGCCCCGGCCGCCACCGCCATGCCGGCGACGCCGGTGCGGTGCAGATCGCCGTGGCCGCCGCCGTCGGTCGCCCAGTGGACGAACTTGTAGACGGCGTACGGGCACAGCAGCACCAGCACCATGATCACCGTCCCGGCCATCATGTCCGACAGCGCGCCGATCCCGTCCTTGGCGTCGGACTCGCCGATCGCCGCGACGCCGGTGATGAAGACGACTGTCATCAGCAGCTTGGAGACCACCAGGGTGGCGGTGGCCTCGATCCAGCCGCGCCGCCAGCGCTTGGCGACCTCCCATCCACCGCCCGCGCCGGCGAAGGAGGCGAGGACGACCAGGACCAGGACGCCGACCTTGCGGGCGACCATCACGCCCCAGTAGAGGAAGGCGCCGATCGCGCAGCCGACCGCGACCAGTGAGGGGATCGCCCAGCCGAGTTGGAACATCGCCCCGAGCTCGGAGACCTTGATCAGACGCCTGATCGCGTCGTCGATGCTGGTGCCCGCGGCTTTGAACAGCCCGGCGGAGACCGAGTCGACGACGGTGACCGCTACGGCGGTGAAGCTGATCGCCCCGAAGGAGAACAGCACGCCGGTCATCGTTCCCCAGGCGGCTTGGGCGAGCGCGCGTTCGTCCCGGCGCCAGGCGGCCAGCACCAGCTGCGCGCAGAACGTGCCGACGGTGAGGATCAGGCCGATGACCATGACCAGCTCGTAGTTGGCCCTGAACCAGGGGGCGTTGAGATTGATGGCGGTGGTCTCGTCGACCGCCCGTGAAGCGAGGTCGACGGCGCTGGAGGCCAGCTCGCCCATGGACTTGGCGATCCACGCGCCGATGCCGTCGGTGATGGACTTGCCCGGGTTCGACACGAAGCTGACTGCATCGACCACATTGCAGACCTGGCCCATCAGGGGGATGTCGCAGACGCCCACGAGGGGCACCTCCTTCCGGGTGTCAGGGCGCCACGGACGGCAGCACGCCGACCAGGGCGCAGGGACGGTCGGGCCGGCACTGCACGGCGAGGGTGACCGAGCGGTCCTCGGCCCCGCCCTGCGGCGAGCCGTTCCAGGCGATCGACTGCTTGCCGGAGACGGTCACCGCGTACACGTACGCCTGGGTGATCGCCCCCGGATCGGCCTGCAGCGCCCGGGTGAAGGACTCGGGGAAGTGCGCTTCGGCGGCGCTCGCGGTGGCGAACTGCCCGGAGTCGGCCATCCGCCCCCACAGCAGCGGCGAAGGCACCTGCCGCTCCACGGAGTCAGGGTCTGCGTACTCCTCCTCGCCGGTCAGCCACCCGCGCAGGGCGGCCACCAACTCGGGCTGCGAGTACGCCCGGGTGTCGTACGACCAAAGCGCCACCGTCGCAGCCTTCCCGAACACGATCGGATCGCGGGTGTCCGGCGGCGACGGCAGCGCCGCCAATCGGCCGCTCGCGGCGGGCGATGCCGGGGCGGAAGACGGGGCGGAGGGGGAACTCGACGGTGCGACAGCGTGGTTGGAGCCACTCCGGCCGTCGCGGGTGAGGTAGGAGAGCAGGCCGGCCAGCGCGACGAGCGCCACCAGGACCACGGTGCCCAGCAGCGCCCGGCGGCGCACGAGGGCGCCGCCGGACATCCCGCTGCGGGCAGCAGAGGAAGACAAGGAACTTTTCTGCACGGCTACTTGACCTGCGTTCCGAGGGTGGAGAAGAACGCGACGACGCCGTTGGCCGCGCCCAGCAGCAGGGCCGCGCCGGCGGAGACGAGCACGCCCTTCTTGCCGTTGGCCTCGGCCTGGTGACCACCGGAGTGGTGGCCCCAGGCCCACACGCCGGCGCTCACCGCGAGCGCTCCGACCACGGCGATGATGCCGAACAGGTTGATGGAGCCCATTACCTGCTTGAGCACCGAGAGGCCGGGCAAGCCGCCCTCGTTGGGGGAGATCCCCGGGTCGTACGCGAGCTGAATGGCCTTGTCGGCGAGGTACATAGGGGAACTCCAAGGGAATCCGGGCACGCCGAAGGCGCACCGGAGGGAAGGGGACAGAAGGGGGAAGGGAGAGGCGCCGGTCAGACGATCCGGCGGGCCACGAGAATCTGCGGCTGCCACTCGGCGAGGGTCGAGACCTTGACCACGTCACCGGTGTGCGGGGCCTGCACCACGAGGCCGCCGCCGATGAACATCCCGACGTGCTCGGGCACGGCGGCCGTCCCGGTGGTGAACAGCAGGTCACCCGGCTTGAGCGCGGTGAAGGGGACGGCGGTGCCCTCGTTGACCTGCGTGTAGGTGGTCCGGGTCAGGGTGATCCCGGCCGCCTTGTAGGCCATCTGCATCAGCGAGGAGCAGTCGCAGCGGCCCATCGGGTCGGAGCCGTGCGAGTCCTCGCAGCTGCCGCCCCACTGGTAGGGGGTGCCGAGCTGGCCGAGCGCCCAGCGGATCGCGGTCTGCACCTGCGGCGGAGCGTCGGCCGGGATCGTGTACCCCTCGGCCAGGGTGCCCGGCGGGATCGTCCCGAAGCCGCTGCCGTCACCACTCACGGTCGAGCACCCGCCGTCGGCTGGCGCGGGAGCGGCACTGGTCGAAGCGTCCGGTGCCGGACTCGCACTCGGTGCAGAGGACGGTGTGTTGGCCGAACCGCTGCCGGGGTCGGTCAGCAGCGGGGCGATGGCCTGCTGGAGCGCCGTCGCCAGCGCCTCCCACTTGGCGTAGGCATCCGGGTAGCCGCTGCGCTGCACCGCCTGCGCGGCCTGAGTGGTTGTCATCGACTGCCAGCCCGAGACCTGCTGGAGAGCCTCGTAGAACTTCGTCGAGGCGTACACCGGCTGCATGATCTGCTCCGGCGTGCCCCAGCCCTGCGAGGGGCGCTGCTGGAACAACCCCAGGCTGTCGCGGTCGCCGTAGTCGAGGTTGCGCAGCCCGCTCTCCTGCAGCGCGGTCGCCAGCGCGACGACCTGCCCGCGGACGGGGATGTGCATGGCGATGCCGGTGGCCTGGATGGTCTTCGCGTTCGGGATCTGCTCGTCCGGCTTGTCCAGCCCGGAGACGGCCGGGGCACCCAGCGGGTTGGAGCCGTCCAGGATCGACTTCACCTGGGCGTCCACGGCGACGGTATCCACAGCCCGTGGATCACTGCTGGGGGTACAGGCGGTGGCCTGGGCGCCTCCGGCGGCGACCACCACCAGCGGCAGCGCCAGCGCCAGCGGACCGGCCGCGACCAGGGAGACGAGCAGGCCCGCGGACTTCCTCACCGCCGCCGGGCGGGACGGACGCCCAGGACGGTCGGGGTGGACGGGCGGGGTGGGCGAAGGCACGGCTGTGCCAGGGCGTGCCGCATCGCAGCGACTCCTCGGAGGTGTGTAGGAGAGCGCGGTGCCGGCCTCTCGTGCGAAGAAGTCGCCGGCACCGCACCGGTAGTGAAACCGCCCTCAAGGCGGGCCCGGGTCAGGGGAGTTCACAGCTCCCGGACGCCGGTGACGGGTCATACGCGGCAGCCGGCCGCGCTCGTAATCTCAGCCTGGACACGAGGTCTCCTGAAATGAGGGGAAGGGAGGGGGAGCAGGCCGGCGAAGTGGCCCGTCGGACGAGGCAACGCGGACCAACACGAGCCGCCTCGGACCGAGTTGGCCCTGCGGCCCGGTTGGCATGGCCAGACAGTAGACGCGAAGTCCGGCCGCACCAAACGACGCCTCACCAGGTCCGGAACTCTCCCGGTAGCCGTTAGGGCCGGCCGTCCTTTCCGGCTACCGTCCCGGCCATCCCCCCGCTCTGCGGTGGCCACCGGACACCGCAGAGCGGGATTCCGTCTCTGCCCCGAGAAAGACCGCCATGACCGACAGCAGCTTCACCCTCCACCGCGGCGACGCCCTCACCGTTCTGAAGACCCTTCCGGACGAGAGCGTCAACGCCGTCATCACCGATCCCCCGTACAACAGCGGCGGACGCACCAGCTCCGAGCGCACCGGACGCGATGCCCGCACCAAGTACGTCACCAGCGGCTCCGCCCACGACCTGAAGACCTTCCCCGGCGAGAACCGCGACCAGCGCTCCTACCGCTCCTGGCTCACCGAACTGCTCACCGAGGCATACCGCGCCAGCACCGAGCACGCAGTCGCCGTCGTCTTCACCGACTGGCGCCAGGAGCCGACCACCAGCGACGCGCTGCAGATGGCCGGCTGGACGTGGCAGGGCACCATTCCCTGGATCAAGCCCGCCAGCCGCCCCCGCAAGGGCGGCTTCAAGCAGTCCGCCGAGTTCGCGCTCTGGGGTGTCAAAGGCACCCTCGACAAGACCCGGGCGATCTACCTGCCCGGCCACTTCACCGCGTCCCAGCCCCGCAAGGACCGCGTCCACATCACCCAGAAGCCCCTGGAAGTCATGCAGCAGATCGTCCGCATCTGCCCCGAGGGCGGCACCCTCCTTGACCCCTTCACCGGCTCCGGCTCCACCGGCATCGCCGCCCTGCGCGAAGGCCGCAACTTCGTCGGCGTCGAACTCTCCCCCCACTACGCCGACATCGCCGAACAGCGCCTGCGCGCCGCACTCACCCAGGACGACTTCGTCCTCGCCGGACCGGAGGCATGAGCGTGAGAACCCCCAGCAACCGCAGCAGCCGCAGACGTGAAAGGGCGGCCGGAGCTTGAAGCTCCGGCCGTCCTCGCAGTCCTGCCGGTCAGACCTCCTGGACTGCCCGCTCGATCAGCACTGCCGCCTTCGCCAGGTCGGCCGGTGAGGCGATCCGCACCTCCAGGTCACCGGTGCCCAGGTGGCCGATGCGGCGCATGTCGCGCGTGAAGCCCTCCTCCAGCTCCACCGTGTCCGGGTCCACCGGCAGGTACACCAGCATCGCCCGATGCTGGGGGGACGGCCGGAAGAGCACCGACGCCACGTTCCGCAGCCGCCGGTAGGCCACGTAGTGCTTGAGCGGGACGACCTCCACCTCGCCCGACGCGGTGAGCACCTCGTCCAGCTCGCCGTACAGCGCCTGCAGGCACTCCGGCACCTCGACCGAAGCCGCCGGCTCGGCTGCCTCGACGACCTGCACTGCCACCGCGGGCGCGCTCGACCGGCGCCCGGCCGACGTGTTGCTCGGGGCGACGACCGGCTCGACCAACTGCAGGCTCAGCAGCCCGCCGTCGAAGACCCGGTAGCGCACCAGGTCGATCGGCCAGCGCCGACCCAACTCGCCGACCGTCACCCGGTCGTGCCACGAGTATCCGGCCGCCACGCACAGCGCCCTGGGCGAACGCCAGTCGATCGAGGCCACGGCCGCCTCGCCCAGCTTCTCCCGCACCAGCGCCTCGAACTCCAGCCGGCTGCTCTTCAACCAGGTCAGGTACGACAGCGCCTGCGACACGACCCCGCTGTCGCTGCCCTTCTTGAACTCGACCGCCACCGGCACGCCGTTCTCGTCCAGCCCGAGCGAGTCCACCCGACCCCGGTGCCACGGCCCCGTCGGGTACTCCGACGCCAGGAACCGGATGCCCAGCATCCGCTCCATCCCGGCCTCCACCCGCCGCTGCAGCTCCACCTCCAGCGCCACCGTCGAGCCCCGCAGCTCCACGTCCCGGCCGTCCGCCCCGAGCCGGAACACCTTCAAGTCGCTCACCCAGCAGCCCCCTTCGTGTGAGTACGCGAAGGAACCAATCGGAAACAGCGGCTCCGTATTCCGGATCTGGTGGGCTGATAGTTGCCTAAGGGCTGTCCCGCAATGACCGTCACAGCTCCGGAAACGGCGGGATGCGGTCCATCACCTGCAGCAACCTCCTGGCAGCTGCGGCCTCCTCCGGCCGTACGGAGGACGCTACGCCCTCGATGACTGACCGGCCCGCGTAGACGGCTGTCCTTGCGGCCGCCTCCCAGCCAGGTTGCTGCCGGTAGCTCGTGTCGCGCTTGCTGCTCCCCGCCGTCGCAGCGGCGGAGTGCCACTGGTCGGTCTGACAGATGCTTCCCAGCAGGTTCAGCAGCTCAGCCGTGCAAGCCACGTGCGGAGCTCCTGCCAGCTCTACAAGGAACGGGACTGCGGGGGCTGTGGCCTCGCCGACGACAAACCCGAGCGCACAGACGGCATCGCCCAGTTCCTCGATCGCGGTGCGGGCCGTCTCCTCGTCCCCGTACGCGATCCGGGAGAGCAGAGGGGGAATGCCGTCGGCTGGAGCCCCCGTCGCGTCACGAAGGTCCGCCCAGCGCACCCCGGAGACGCCCCTCAACAGACTTCCCACGCGATGCTCCTCATCAGAATCCTCGCGCCGGATCCGCCGGTGCCCTAGCTGTACTGACCCGTGAGGTTGGTTACGCGGCTGGCGGGTGGTTTGCCTGCGAGTGCGGTGTGTCCGCGGTGGTGATTGTAGGTGTGGAGCCAAGCGGGGTAGGCGTCTCGGCGTTCCTGCTCGGTGCGGTAGGGCCTGGCGTAGGCCCATTCGTCGAGCAGGGTGCGGTTGAAGCGTTC
>NZ_JBVHEH010000054.1:0-31034 GCF_055562955.1 Kitasatospora sp. NPDC015121 | reverse complement strand
CGGCCTGGACCCCCGGCCTGGACCCCGGCCTGGACCCCCGGTCAGTGCTGGGACAGAGGTCGCCCATTGGTGCCGGTCGACCATTCGCCAGCGTTCGCCAAGGTCCTCTTCCTCAGCCGAAAAAGGTCTGACCGGGCGTCACAGGCGTGGCGACATCCGCTAGCACTCATGGCCGATGTCTGCTGGCAGCGACATTTTCGCAGGGGTCGGAGAGCCGTCGGTGCCGTCGGTTTTCTGACCACCGCTGATGGCGGCGCTCGCTCTGAAAGCCACCAGGAGCGTCCTGTGGAGCCAGCATCGAATCAAGAAACATAAGACTTGCCTGACGAAGCGTCAGCAGGACCTACAGAGACAGACGATGGGCGATTTCTGGGCGCTGAGGGGGTGTCGCCGGGCCAAGAGGGAGGAATCTCAGGAGGTCAGCCCTCGCTGGTGGGCTCGCCACCCAGGTGGTCCGCGAGGCGGGCGGCGAGGCCGTGGCCGGGGTGGCGCTCCAGCCGGTTGCGGCGGCGGTTGTAACGCTGGGTGGTGCGCGGGTCCTTGTGGTCGGCGGCGTCCTGGACGTCTTCGAGCTTGTCGCCGGCGTCGAGGGCGTCGGTGATGCCGTCGCCGCGCAGTACGTGCGGGTGGATGGTGGCGGCTTGCGGGAGGTCGGCCCGGCGGGCGAGGCGGCGCAGCAGCTTCCACACCTCCGGTTCGCGGAGCCGGGCGCCGGTTCGGGTGATGAGGATCGGGCCGGTGGTGCGGCCGTCGAGGTAGACCTGCAGGGTGTCCCAGACGATGGGCGGGATGGGCTTGGACTTCCACTTCCCGCCCTTGACCTTGATCCGCAGGACGTGGTGGCCGCGGTCGTAGCCGAGGTGCTCGATGTCGGCAGCGAGCAGCGAGTCGACGCGCAGGAACAGCACGTACAGCATCAGCACGATGACGTAGGCGCGCTGGCTGAGCGCCTTCGCAGCGGTGACCAGGCGCAGGTTCTCCTCGGGGGTGAGGCCCTCGGTGGCGGAGTAGTCGGGGTCGATGGCCGGGCGCAGGACGTCGGCGAAGGGGTCGCCGGCGGGCAGCAGCACCTTCGCCTTCACCGAGTACTTGTAGAAGGAGCCATTAGCGGACAGGACGTTGGCGCGTGCGGCGTCCGAGTACGGCTCGCCGGTGGGCGCCATCTCCCCGTACGCGCCGCCCTTGACCCGCACGAGGGTCGGGGCGGTCTCCAGGTGGCGGGCGAAGGCGTCGGCGAGCAGGAAGCCGGCCTCCAGCGGGTGGCGGCCTCTCTCCGCGCAGTAGCGGCTCCACACCCGGAAGTGCCGGGCGTAGGTGCGGCGGGTGTTCGGGGAGCGGTAGTGGGCGATCCAGGCCCCGGCGAGGTCGGGCAGCGCGTCGTCCTCGCCCCACTCGGCGACCAGGTCCTCGTGCAGCTGCCGGGCCTCGGCGGGCCAGTCGTCGCGCGGGTCGAGCGGCGTTGCCTGTGCCGGAACCGTCGCGGTGCGCAGGACGAGGTCGGTCACCGGCCCGCCTGGGTGATCTTGTAGCCGAGGGCGGTGAGGCCGCGCCAGATCGCGAGGGACTCCTGCAGCTGGGCGCGGAGCCGGTCGACGGCGGCCTGGACCGTCGGGTTGAAGTCCGGGTGGCGCATGGCCTCCTCCAGCTTGTCCTCCGTCCAGGTCGCCACCATCTCGGCGGTGGGACTGTCGGTGACTTCGGTCTGCTGCCACTTCCGCAGGTTGTCCTGGGCTCCGATCAGGGTGGTGTTCCAGATGCCGGCCTGCGGGGTGCCACGCATCGCGGCCGCCACCCCGGTCCACACCTGCACCCGGTTCTCGAAGTACGCGGTGATGGCCTGCTTCGCCGCAGCCTTGTTGCCCTCGGCAACGGCATCGGTGTCCTGCTGAGGGTTCGTCATGAAGGAAGGATAACTGTAATTATCCTTCCCTTTTTGGGGCTTCGCCCGAACGGGTGACCGCCGCCCGGACAAACCGGATGCGCCCGGTCCGCCCCGTCCGCTATCCCTGAGCGGTGACCACTCTCACCTTCAACGACAACGGCCACCTCAACCCCGGCCTGTGCCCGAACTGCCGCGTCCACGCCGCCTTCAGCCACGAGTTCGCCCTCTACCTCTGGCCGAGCCGCGTGCTGCCCCAGAACATGGGTGGCCAGAGCTTCGCAGCGGACCCCCGGTGGTTGCTGCAGAACGTCTACCGCTGCCTGCACTGCTCGAAGACGCTGACCCTGCACAGGGTCCGGGTGTGGACGGAGAGCGGGTGGACGACCGAGTCGACGCGGCTGGTGTGGCCCGAGGCCGCGCCGCGCCAGCTCGGGGACGACGTGCCGGAGCTGGTACGCGACTTGTTCACCGAGGCGTCGAAGGCGGAGAACGCCGGGGCGATGCGGCTGGCCGGCGTCGGCTACCGCGCCGTGGTCGAGGAGATCTGCAAGCAGCAGGGCGCCACCAAGCACAACCTGTACGAGAAGATCGAGGAGCTGAAGGCCGGCGGCCTGGACCAGTCGACCATCGACGCGCTGCACGAGGCCCGGATAGTCGGCAACGAGAGCGTCCACTACGCGCTGGAGTTCTCCGCCGAGGAAATCGCCGACATCGCCGGGCTGATCGCGGAGGTCTGCCTCGTGCTGTACGTCCAGCCCGCGGAGCGGGCCCGGATGGCCGCCCAGCGGCAGGCCAAGGTCAGCGCCCGCAAGGCCGCCCAGCCGTAGCCCGCGCGCCCCGACCCCGCCCCAGGCTCGCCAGCTAGCCGACGAGCTGGCGAGCCCACGCCAGCGATCCGGCCTTGGCACACGATCCGGCACGGATGTTCCTCAACCCCCGTCCTGCCGGGCCGAGTAGCCACCCGAAGCGGGGGCGGGGCGGGGCGGGTGCCCGCCGTCGCCGTCGTCAGCTCTTGCCGGTCTTGGGCACCACCGTGGCGAACCGCTGGTGCGCGGTCTGCCGGGTGACCCGGGCGGCGGTGCCGATCTCATGCCAGCTGGCCCGCCCGGCCCGCGCCACCTTGACCGCTTCGAACATCTGCGAGCGGCCCATCCGCTCCACCTCGTCGGCGGCTCGGACGCCCGCGAGGGGGCGCTCGACCGTCAGCTCCTGCAGGCGCCGGCGGAGCTGGCCGACCAGCTGGCGGACGTCCTCGGGGACCTGGTCCCCGACGACCCGGGCGAGGTGCTGCTCCCACGCCGCGTACCAGGGCGAGCCGGGCCCGTCGACCGGCTCCTCGCCCGCGGGAGTCAGCGGGACCATCTCCTTGCCCCGCCAGCCGCACGAGCAGCCCGCCCGGCCGGCGACCGCGCGCTGGCGGCCGCCTTGGCCGTCGTGCCGGTGCCAGGCACCGTCCAGCTCGGCCCCGCTGCCCGCCAGCCCGAGCAGTTCACCGACGTGGTCCTCCAGCGGATCCGCCACCGTCTCCGGCTCCATGCCGCCACCTCCTGACGGACGCCCCACGACGTCAAGACCCACTGACATTAGCTGAAATCGTCAACGATTCTGACGTCAGGTCGGTTACGTCAGGAACTCCTGACATCGCGCCCGGGTGTCGTGGCTGTCTGACGGTGGCCGCCGGGTGCCGACCTCCCTCGCCGGTCTGGCGGTTGGGCGGGCGGAACGCGGCTACCGCTACCGCGCGAGCAGGAGCACCCGCTCGATGAGGCCGTCGAGCGAGGCGTGGATGCCCAGGCCGGGACGGGCATGGCCCGCTTGGACGACGACGTCCAGGAGGCGGGGGTAGTCGGGGTCGACGCCGACCGCGATCCGCCGGGCCCCGTTGTCGAGCGCGGCGCCCAGTTCCAGCAGCGCGATCGGCTGGACGCTCTCGGCGCCGGCGAACCAGAACGCGGTGATGACACCGTCCAGGTGCAGGTGCCGGTACTCCCAGGCGATCTGGTGGCGGGCGGCGGCCTGGTCGGCGGGGTCGGGCCAGGCGGCGCGGCGCGGGTTGAGCACGACCAGGCCCTCGGCGAGGAGTCGCTCGGCGGCGGCGGCCTGCCAGTCGGGGCAGCCGGTGATGCCGCCGGCGAGGAAGACGGCGGGCGGGTCCTCGGCCGCGGGGACGTAGACGTCCGGGGCCTCGAAGTACCGGCGGGTGCGCTGCGGTGTGGTCACGGCGACCACGATGCCCGCCCGGCGCGGCCACCGACAGCCCCGCCGCCGGTTTCCGGTTTCCAGCCGCGTGGGGGGTTGGGGGGAAAGGTACTGACCTGGGTAATGACTAGGAACTGAAAGGGGAGCTGGGCCTGACCTGCTAGCTGGCTTGCCAGCGAGCCGGATCGTCGCGCTCTCGGGTGACGGGACCGCCCGGAAGGGTGCGGCACGGGCGGTTTATCTCTCATGATTGCGCCATGGGAACACCGACGGTTCAGTTCACGGTGGCGATCGCCGAGCGGCAGCTGGCGCTGCTGGAGCTGGTCACCGAGATGGCGGCCCGCCAGGAACGGGACTGGCTGACCGAGGAGCGCCAGGAGCACGCCGGACTGCGGGGAACGCGGCTGGCGGAGGCCCGGCGGGCCACCCGGGAGCGGCTGGCGCTCAAGCGCGAGAGCGGCGAGCTGGCGGGCAGCCGGGACTGGCTACTGGTGCCCGCCGTCCAGGCCGAGCTGGTGGCGCGGGGGTGGGACCAGAAGCGGTTCCGGGCGATCCCGGCAGGGGCGCTGGCCGCGGGCCGCCGGTGGGGGACCGACCCCCAGCGGTACAGCGCACAGCACGACGAGGGTGAGACGAAGTTCCTCGCCAGGCTCGGCGTGCGGCTCCCGCACGAGCTCGGCGAGCGGTTGCAGAAGGCCGTGTACTGGCACAACGCCGGCATCGAGCGCAGGCTCCAGGAGTGGTCGGAGAAGTGGGGCGACGGGCCGGAGGTGATCCTGCGTCAGTCCGAGCGCACCTACGGCGGGGTGACCATGCTCGCCGCGATGGGCGCGGCCCTCGCCTCGACTCCCGACGAGGCCGAGCTGGCGGTCCGCACGAAGCTGCGCGAGCAGATCGTGACGACCGGGGACGTGATCAGGGCCGCGGTGGAGCGGGCCCTGGCCGAGGCGCCGAAGCGGGCGCGGCACGAGCACCGCCGGTTCAGCAAGGCCGCCCAGCAGGCCGAGCGGGAGGCCACCTACGCCAAGGACCTGCAGGCCGAGGCGAAGGACAAGCACGAGCGCGCCGCGGCCGCCGGCCTCAGCGAGGAAGCCGAGAAGTACCAGGCCGACGCCACGAGCTGGGGCGTGCGGGCCAAGCTGTCCCTCCTCGATGCCGCGCAGTTGGCCCAGCAGGCCGCCAGCGTCGTCGCGCTGATCGAGCGGCTCGCCCAGCGCGACGAACAGCCCGTCCAGCCCGAGCAACTCTCCCTCCCCGAGGGCTGAGCCCGCCCCTGCCGTACGGCCCCGTTCACCGGCCCCGGGCCGTCGGTCGCGCGCAATCTTGCTAGATAGTCCGCCAAATCATGTCGGGCACCCACTGCCGCGGCCTGGCTAGTCGGCTCGCCAGCTTGCCGACTAGCCAGGATTTCCACAGGTCAGGGGCGGTCTGTCCTTACTTCCGTCCGGCGCCCTGGGCCCGCTGGCACTGCGGGCAGAACCTGCAGGGCGGCTTGGGTTTGTCCCACGGCCGCATCGGCGGCCGCTCCTCACTGTGAATCCGGTGCTTACATACCGGGCAGAAAGCCATCCTGGTCTCCTCTCGTGACGATGACGGGGTTCCCGTCACTGCTTCTGAGGGCTCGGACCAGGACAGACAGGATCCGCGGTGAAACTGAGTCAGTTTCCCTTCACGCCTTGGCGCTCTGCCCACTGGGCGAGGGCCTCGCGCACCGCCCAGGCCGGATCGACGTCGGCCACCTCGACCGCGGCCTCGAACTGGCGGGCCACCTCCTTCGGGAGACTGACGCGGGGGGAGGGGTCGAGCCACGCTTCGACCGCCTCCTCCAGTGCGTCCTGGATCTCGATCTCGCGCAGCACACACCCGGCCTTGAACCGGCGGTGGAGTCCCTTGGGCAGGTAGCTGCCGAAGGGCTTGCGGACGCTGTCGTCCTCGGCGGCCTGCTTGGCCGGCCTCCGCGCAGCGCCCCGGGCAGCGGGGGCAGCCTTCTTCGCTGGGGGCGGGACCGGGGCGGAGTCGGTACCGGGCATCTGCGCCGGGTCGATCCCGGAGTCGCCGGCCTTGCGCAGACCGCCGCCCTGCAGTTGGTGGGGGGCTCGGCCGGCGGCCGCTTCCTTGCGGGCCTGGTCCAGCATCTTGCTCACGCGGCAGCCTCCAGCGATCGGTCGAGCAGGGCGTTGTACGACTCTTCCAACTTTCGGGCCTGGGGCCCGCTCGCCGAGGTGATCGGCGCGCACACCGTCCGGCACTCCTCGCGCACCGCGTAGCTGGGGACGCTGGTCTTCAGCAGGTGCGCGGCGAAGTCTTCGGTGATCTGGTCGTCCCAGTACCGGTGGATCGCCCGGATCTCGGAGTCCCGGGGGACGATCGAGCGGCACACGCCGGCGATGGTCAGCGCCTCGTTCGGACCGCCCGGCGCGGTCTGGAACGAGAGCGTCTGCAGGGCCTCGCGGGCGCCGTCGTGCCCGTCGGCGGTCAACGTCGCCGGGATCAGCGCGGTGTGGGCGGCGAGCAGTCCGGCCGCGACCAGCTTGCCGCCGGGGCGGGGCGGGAGGTCGAGCACGACCAGGTCGACGTCCACCAGGCCGCCGATCGCCCGGCGCAGGCGGGGCTCGAACATCTGGGAGTCGGTCTCCCGGCGGCCCAGCGGCCGCTCGGCCGGCAGCACGGACACGTTGCCCGGCCAGTTCTGGCCCGCGGGGACGAGGACCTGGTGGACGAGCTCGGCCGGGTCACCCGGCGGCACCTGGGACTCCGGGTCGATGTAGAGCAGGTCGTTGAGCGTGTACTCGGGCGCGACCAGGCCCAGCTCCTTGGTGAGGGTGAAGCGCGGGTCCAGGTCGCCACCGGCCACCCGCATCCCCCGCTTCGCCGCCACCGCGATCAGCCCCGCCGCGATCGAGGACTTGCCCACACCCCCCTTGCCGCTGAACGTCACTACAACGACCGTCACCGCTGGCTCCCTCCGCCGCCTACCTATCGGCTCGCCAGCATGCCAGCTAGCTGTTCGGCCAGCCCGCAGCATGGCCAAGGTCCAGACAGGAGGTGCCACACCCGTGTACAAGGCCGCACCCGGCACCTGCCCTCCCGAACCGAGCAACCCGAAGCGGGGGATTGCCCGCGCTGGCTCAGGTGGTCGCCCGGCAGATCGCCCGTAGATCACTCTGCGTAGAGATCAGGGCCGGAGGGCAGGTGACACAGTGACGCAGTGACGCACTTTTCCCCTACTCCTCTACCTCTCCCCCCTGGATTTCTTTCTTGGACAGAGGAGAGGGGGCAAAGTGCGTCACTGCGTCACCTGGAATCACCACATACCGGACACGTGGCAGGTGGGGGCTGGTGACGCACTCGGTGACGCACTCGGAAAAGTGCGTCACCAGGTGACGCACTCTGGACCCCAGGTGACGCACTTTCGGGAGAGCGTCACCGAGTGCGTCACCAAGTGCGTCACCAACAGAGAGTGATGGTGGGCGGCGACCGGTACCCTGACGACCCGTCGGTACCCGGTACGGCAGCAAGGAGGGCCCGATGGGCAACTTCACCCAGTGGCTGAGTCAGTTCATGCAGGTCAACAGCGGGGTGGGCGACCTCGCCCGGGACGCGGCCCGTGACCCCGACTGGCCCGAAGACGGCGACCTGGAGACCTACCGCGAGCACCTGCAGGACGTCGCCGGGCTGGACGACGACGCGCCGGCCATGCAGACCCTTGTCTCGGCCTGGGATCTCTACCTGCAGCACCGCTGACCCGTCCCCGGACACGCCGAAAGCCCGCCGGTGCCGGTGCACGGGCGGGTCGGCGGAGGCGCTGTGCGCTACTCCAGCGGAGGCCAGGACTGGCCGGGCTGCTGGCCGGTGAAGGACTGGGTGGTCGGGACGGCCGGGGCCTGGGCGGCCGGGGCGGTGAAGGTGGTGTCGAAGGACTGCTGCTGGCCCTGCTGCGGCTCGGCCGGGACGGGGCGCGGGACGTAGCGCAGGTGGATCATCCGGCCGGCGGCGCCGGTCTTGGACCGAGTGACGTCCAGGCCGAGCTTGTCCAGGTCCGAGGCGACGCGGTTGATCTTCCCGGACAGCACGCCGGAGGTCCGCGGCCAGCCCTCGGGGATCGCCCCGGGCAGCATGCTGGTCAGCTTGTCGAGCAGCTCGGCCGCTGTGCCCTCCCACAGGTGGGCGCCCGTCTCCGGGTCCGGCTTCTCGGCCTTGATGAACTGCAACAGCTTGGTGGCGATGGTGTTGGACTCCACCACCTCCTCGGCCAGCTCGATGCGCTCGGCCAAGTAGTCCTGCAGGATGCTGGTCTTCTGCCCGCCGACCTTGTCGAGCGCCGCCATGATCAGGCCGTAGTCGGCCATGCGGGGCAGCGGGATCTCCCCGTGCTTGGCCTGCTCGCGGACCTCCGGCAGCGCGCCGAGCGTCTTGACGACCAGGTCCAGCAGCGCGCCGAGGATGGCGGGCTGGGCCGCGTCGTACGCCTCCCACAGCTCGACCTCGGTCTGCCGCTTCTTGATCCGGTGCAGGCTCACCGGGATCATGCGGTCGGCGAGGTCGCCGCGCAGGGCGCCGACGTCGATGCCGTTGACGATCAGGACGCGCTTGAACTCCTGCACGGTGACGTCGCTGTCGCTGTACAGGGTGCGCTTGAGGTTGGCGTCACCGGTGGCGGCCCGGCACATCGCGTCCGAGAGCCACTCCGGGATCCGCGAGAGGTTGTCGAGGCCGACGACCCAGGAGCCGACTGCGGCGGTCGCCCAGTCGTCCAAGTCCTTCGGCGCGGATCTGGCCGGCGCGGCGCTCGGGTCGAGCAGCTTCACCAGCATCTTGGTGGCCGTTGACTTCGCGGTGCCCTGCTCGCCAGCCAAGAACACCACCGGGTGCGGGATGCCCGGAATCAGGCCGGTGGCCAGCCACGACACCAGCAGGGGCCAGCTCTGGTCGGTGACGTTCAGCAGCTCGCGCAGCTGCTTCAACGAGCCGCCGCGTTTGGGCATCGGCAGCGGCTGGGTGAGCTGGGAGCGACGGAACAGCGGGTGCCGGTCGGAGGCGTCCTCGACCCGCCAGCCGTCGCGGGTGACGACGACGACCTGGCCGTCGGCGCGGCCGAGGTCCAGGACGAAGCCGTGCTCGGGCCGCTTGCCCAGTGGCGCCACCCGCAGGTAGACCGGCACCGGGTCGGTCGACTGGGCCATGCCCTCGACCGCCAGCATCGCGTCCGCCAGGCCGCTGGAGCTGGCCGCCTTCCCGTTCATCTCGAAGTAGATTCGCGCCAGCTCCGCGCGCAGCGAGATGCGGCCGCCGCGCAGGAGCCGGGCGATCCGCGGGCCGTAGCCGGGACGCGGCACCGCGAACAGGTCGCCGCTCTCGGCGTTCCCGAACTCGTACCGGGTCATCGCCAGCCGCACGAGTTGGTCGGCCTGGCTCTCCTGCCGCCCGCCGCGCGACGACTCGGCGGCCCGCCGAGCCTGCTCGGCCTCGGCCACCTCGGCGGCCTTGCGGGCCTGGAACTGCCGGAACTCCACGACCTCGGCCTCGCTGGCGTTCTCCAGCCACTGCTCGGCCTCGGTCTGCTTCCTGCGCTCCCGCTTGAACGCCTCGAACAGGTCCGTCGGGACGTTCGCCGGCGCCTGCTGCTGCAGCGGGATGTCGAGCACCGTGTCGGTCATGCCGCACCCCCGGCCTGGCGGGTCTGGCGGGCGCGGTCGTCCATGAACCGCGGCCGGGCGATCCCGGCCTGCAGACCACGGGTGACGGTCCGCCCGATTTCGGCGACGAACCCGCGCGGGTTCTGGGTCGAGCAGATCCGTGCGGCCTCGGCGACGGCGAGCAGTTCGCGCTCGGCCAGGGCGAGGTCGAGCAGGCCGGCGCCGACCAGCTGACCGGCCCGGTACGCGGCCAGGTTGAGCCGGTCGGTGCGGCCCGTCTGCGGGCGCATCGCCTCCAGCTCCGCCAGCTCGGACGCCAAGATGCCCGCAGCCCAGCGCTGTTCGCGGGTCGTGCCGACCAGCCGGGACAGGTCCCGCAGCCGGGCGACCGCCTCAGCCGCCCGGTGGGCCTCCCCCGCTTCGGGTTGCTGGACCTTGGCCGTGATCAGGGTCAGCATCCACTCGGGCAGCGGCGCCGGGGTCGTGACAGAACCAGCGAGACGGTAGGACCCGCCGTCCACGACGGAGCCGATGCCGACGACGTACCCGCCGTCGCCGCGCACGTCCACGCACCAGGCCATCCGGCCCCGGTTGCGCACCGGGATGTGCCCGGGCGCGGCGTAGATCAGGTGCCAGCCGCCGCTGGCGGTTCGGACCGCCAGCGTCGGGGTGATCGCCTCACCGGCCTCGGCCGCGAGGTGACGCAGCATCGACAGCCCGTCCGTCACCCCGGCGGCGGCCAGTTCCTCCGGAGGAGTGGCGCCGTCCTTCGGCACGTCGAGGTCGAGTGCGACCAGGTGCGAGGGCCCGCAGGCCACGCCGATGTTGAACGGGGCGCGCCCCCAGGTCCGGCGGATCAGGGCGAGGTCGGTCGTGGCCCGACTCTCCCAGTCCCGCCAGCGCGGCTCCTTGCAGCCGACCAGAATGGGGTGTACGGCCATGCCCTGCTCGGCGTACGTCAACGCGCTGGCCAGAAGGTGCTGGCGCAGCGCGTTGTGAGCTGGCGGTGACAGGTGCTTCTCTCGTACGCTCATAGGTGAGCGCACCTCCAGTTCGGGGAGCTCGTGTTCAGCCGAGTACGCGCTCGGCGACTTCTTCCGAAGGCCCGCCCCTGCCAGGGCGGGCCTTCGTCGTTCCTGCTGGACCATCTTGCCGTGCATCGCCAGAGCCTCCGGATGACTGACCTTGTACCTCTGGACCGGAGATAGTGGCGACTGGTTACGTGCTTGAGGGTGTCAACCTCGTGTCAGTTGATCGCGCGGGCTATCCGCTCGGCGACCAGCCGGGCCTGCTCGACCAGGATGTCGCGGTGGCCGGCCTCCTCGTGAATCTGGGGTAGGTCGAGGACTCCGGCGACACGCTCGTAGGTCGTGACCACCCTGCTGTTGGTCGCTCTCGCAGGGTCCAGCGCGGACCTGATCCCGAGACAGCTGAGCTGTCCCAGCTGAGCGATCTCCGTGGCTGCGGCTCGCTCAGCATCGCTGGGAACCCAGCTCCCGGACTCCAGATCGTCTGCGAGCAGATCCAGGTCGAGGGTGACTGAGGAGGTCATCGCTCCATCACCGCGGGTCCGTCGTAGGAGTAGGACAGGGTGTGTCGAGGGGGGATGCACGACTCGCCGTACTCCACGATCACGGTTTCGCCCTCGGTCTGGGTGGTCCACAGCCAGGTCATGGCGCCGATTCCGGTGCCGTTCGGCAGCCCGAGTGCATTGGACTCTCGGGAGTCCGACCCCCGCGCGTGCATGAAGTCTTCCCCGTGGGTGATCTGGCCGAGCACGCTTTCGATCCCGTTCAGCCGGGTTCCGATGACGCTGGACCTGGTCTCCAGGAGGTCCGGCACCTCCTCGGCGAGCGCCCCGTCATGCCAGGTGACGCTGAGGGCCCGGATCGAGTTGGTCTCTATGGTCACGAACTCGCGGCGGATCACCCGGCTCCCGGGCTCAAGGCCGAACAGCTCCGCGACGTAGGGGGGCGCTACCACCAGCTCAGCGGCGGTGACCCGGTGGTGCTCGTCTACGGCGTCCAGGGTTCCGGTCCGGCGGTACCTGGCGAGCCGGTCCTTCGGGGATGTGGTCTTCGCGCCGAGCCCGGCGACGTAGCTGCCACGGGGGCTGGTGTAGATCAGTCCCTCCACCTGGAGCTGGGCGATGGCCTTTGCGGCAGTGGCCCGGGCGATCCCCCATTCGCGTTCGATGTCGGCGACGGTGGGGAGCTTGGCACCCTCAGGCAGAGTGCCGTCCTGGATCTGCTGTCGGAAGAAGCTCGTGACCTGCATGAATGCAGGTACAGGCTTCTCGATTCGGGGGCTCATGACGTGCTCTCTCCGCTCTGCTGCTCTATCTCCGCGTCAGCGTACTAGAACACGAACGAGCAGCCTGTGCAAGACGTTACTCCGGAGTGTTCTAGAACACGAACAATTCTACGCTAGGTGCTTGCGCGTGTACTAGAACACCTCTATGTTCATCTCTCAGAACAGCCCGACAGGGTTGGGGAATGGCCCACGGAGGGCCTTATTTGCCATGCCCTGACAAGGCAAAAGGCCCCGGCGCGTCACCGCCGAGGCCAAGGGAGCCGTACTAGAGAGGAGCACGTCACCCATGAACGCCATCGTCTCCGGTCGCCGGGTCGTTACTGCCCGCGACCTGATCGACGCCGCGGGCCTGTCGTTGCCCGCCACGGTCGTCGAGCCCCGCATCACCACCCCCGAGCTGGACGCCGAACGCGACGCGCTGGCCGACTTCCTGGACGACCTGGTGGTCGCCGCCGACCCGGACAGCGACGTGGACGCGGAGAACATCGCGTACTACGAGCAGCTGCTCCGCCGCCTCCCTGCCCCGTTCCGCACCCGTGACCTGATCCGCCGTCCGGAGAAGGCCCGCAAGGCGGTGGCGGCGTGAAGCGGCGTCCGGTCTTCGACCCGCGCCTGCTGGTGCTGCTGCTGCCGGTGATGCCGATCCTGTGGGTCCGGCTCCGCACCCTGCTGATGATCGGCGGGGGCCTGCTGGTCCTGGGCGTCCGGCTCTCCTTCCTCGACACCCTGGCCGCCGTCCTGGTCGTCGCGGTGGTCCTCCCGCTGGAGGCGCTCGCCTCCCTCCAGGTCCCCACCCGCCGCGAGCCCGCCGGTGGTGCCAGGTGATCGCCGCGATCCGCCGGCACCTGTCCGGCTGGGACCTCCTGACCGTCCTCGTAGCCCTGGCCCTCGCGGTGCAGAGCTGGCGGCACGGTGCCTCGATCCCGCAGTCCGCCCTCCAGGGCCTGTCCCTCCTGGGCCTGGTCGAGGCCGTGATGTACGTCGCCGACTCGGCCCGCCCCTCCACCTCCACCGACGCCAAGACCGGCACCACCACCCGGAAGGGGACCGCCAAGTGACCTCCACCGACTGGATCGCCTGCTGCACCACCTGGTTGGTCGGCCAGGTCGACGGTCTGGTGAACAGCACCAACAAGTCGCTCATCGGGCTCGGCGCGATCGGCTTCCACGAGCTGGTGCTCCCGACGGAGCAGCTCCCGAGCACGACCGTCCTGGTCATTGTCCTCGGCATCCTGGCCGCCGCCGACGCTGCCGCCTACTACGGCGTGACGCCGACCTGGTGCACGCCGGAGCGGATGTGCGAGGACTGCACCGAGCTGTACTACACCAAGGCCGTGGTCGGTCACTACATCGAGGCTGGGAACAGCTTCGGCGAGGACGACCGCGACATCGCGCACAACGGCCTGCCGGGCGGTGACCGGTGAGCAGCGGGTACCGCTCCTGGGAGGAGCGCGACGCGGCGGCGAAGAAGGACCGCGCCGAGGCCGACGCGCTGGTGAAGAAGGCCGCCGCCGACGCGGAGCTGGCCAAGGTCGAGATCGCCGAGCGGAAGGCCGGCGCCGGGACGAAGGCGATGCGCGAGCAGCTGGCGCAGGCCAAGCTCGCCCAGCAACTCGCCGAGCAGGCCGAGGCGGCGAAGGACGCGGGCAAGGCCCGCCAGAGCGCCCGCACGGAGGCCCGAGCCGAGGCCGGTACCGACTTCAAGCGCATGGTCAAGGTGTTCGTCGCGGTCTGCATGGCCAGTGCCCTGCCCGCGCAGTTCACCTACTTTCTCGGCCTGCACAAGGCGGGCGAGAGCGGCACCGCCTGGCTCCTCGGTCCGCTGCCGATCGTGCTGGAGCTGGCCGCCTGGGTAGCCGTCTTCGGCACCTCCTGGGCCGGTCGCAAGGGCATGTCGAAGGTGCCGTTCTGGGCGCTCACCGCTGCGCTCAGCGGGTTCGCGGCCTGGATCAACTGGCAGCACGGCACCGCCGAGTACGGCTCGATCGCCGGTTCGGCGCTGGCCGCCGCGTCCTTCGCTGGTCCGCTGATGTGGGAGCTGGCGGAGTGGCTGGACGGCCTGGCCGCCGTCGAGACCCGCACCCGCGAGCAGCGCGCCGCCGACAAGGCCAAGGCGGAGCAGGAGAAGGCCGCTGCGAAGGCCAAGGCCGAGCACGACGCGAAGAGGAAGAAGGGCGCGCCGGAGGTCTGGGCGCGGTTCGAGCAGATCCTGATCGCCCACCCGCTGGGCACCCTGGACGAGGAGACGGCCTGGCGCCAGGCGTGGGACGACGTCCACCGCGCACCGCTCGGCGTCACCGCGCTCACCTACGCCCGCCGAGTCGACGCGCAGCGCGAACTCGAGTCCGTGATGGGCGAGGAGCGCAGCGTCTACCGGGAGCTGGACGCCTGGCTCGGGGACGTGCTCCGCACCGCTGGGGACGACGGGGAGAGCGGGGGCGGAGTGCTCGCCCCGCCCGCTCCGCAGGGCCCCTCTCCCGCGCCCTCCGAGGCGGCCTCTAAGGGCCCGAAAACCCTTGGGGGGAAAGGGCTCCAGGCGCTTCGTGAAGGGCTCGGAGGCGGCCGTCGGGAGCGTGTCCAGAAGCCCCTGTCGGAGGAGCACCTGCGGCAGGTGCGGGAGTACGCCGACCTGATCGCCAAGTCCGGTCGGGTCATCTCCACCCGCCAGGTGAAGGACGTCATCGGCGGCGGCGAGAACGACTACGTCTCCCGCCTCACCCGCCAGGTGAAGGAAGAGCGGGGCGACAAGTGAGCGGCGGCCGCCTGCGCCTGGACCCGACCGGGGAGATGGGCCTCCCGGTCTGGGGCTGGCACTCGGCCCCTGAGGGTCTGGCCACCCGGGACCAGCTCCGCCGCCGGGGACTGCGGCCGGCGCGTGGCGCCGAGGTCGTCGGCCTCGTCCGCTGGTACAGCAGCAAGGCCCGTGCGGCGGGCGGGGTCCGGGAGGCCAACCTCTACCGGATCACGGAGGCCGAGCCGATCGGGGAGTTCACCGAGGCCCGTGCCCGGGGCCTGGAGGCCGCGATGCGCGCCCGCCGGACCTGCCCGACCTGCCGCACCGAGCAGCCCTACTACCTCTCCACCCGGCTGGGCGAGTGCACCGGGTGCGCGGACGGCCTGAGCGCCGCCGCCTGATCGAACAGCGCGAGCAGCACCCGCGGGGCCGGTCTCTCCGACCAAAGCGATGGCCGGCCCCGCGGTCCCCCCGGCACCACCACAGCGATCCCAGAGGGAGCACCATCATGACCGACCAGCCGATCGGGCCCGCCAGCTCCGGCCCGGACGACTCCAACAACAAGCCGATCGACCTCGCCCACTACTTCGGCGCCGAGCAGCTCGCCGAGCTGGAGCGGGCGATGTGGGAGGCGGCCCAGCTCACCCCGAGCGGCCACGACAACTCCACCGTCGGCACCCTGCGCGAGCCGGTCGCCGAGGCCCCGGTCGTCGGGTTCATCGAGCCGCAGCGCCTGGACGACGAGGACCTCGGGTGGTGGGAGCGCGAGCTGCAGGCGGTCTTGCCCGCCGCGTTCGCCGACGCCGAGACCGCCCGCCGCACCCTGGCGCAGGCCCGCGCCGTCGCGGTGAACCGGGCCCAGTTCCACGGCCTGCGCACCCCGGTCTACCTCGTGAGGGCGACGTGGGTGGCGATGTACGGGGCGTGGACCCTGGGCCGGAACGTGGTGCACTACCTGTTCGCCGGGGAGTACGTCGACTCGATCCGCCAGGCCAAGGCGGGCCGGGACGACGTGCTGACCGAGACCCTGCGCGACGCCCGGTCCAAGAAGATCAACGAGCGGTTCCGCTCGAAGCGCGCGGTGGCCGGGATGGTCGGCGGCGGTGTGTACGTGACCGCGATGCTGGTCACCGCCGCGATCGGCGAGTGGATCGTGGTCGGGCCGCTGGTGGCCGGCGCGGCCGCGCTGTGCGGCGTCACCGGGTACCGGGCCCGCCGGGCCCAGGCGGTCGAGGCTGGGCAGGAGTTCAGCATCCTGGACGCCCCGCAGGCCGAGCACCACCAGGAGCTGACCGACGAGCGGCTGACCAACGCGCTGCGGGCGGTGGGCCTGCTCAAGGCGGGCGAGGCGCTGCGGCCGATCGGCCTGATCGGCCGGGAGAAGGTCGACGGGATCACCGCCGAGATCGCCACCGTCGACCTGCCCGCCGGCGTCACCGCGAAGAAGTGCGCGTCGATGCTGGTCGAGATCGCCGGTGCCCTCGGCATCGACCAGGTCCAGCTCGACATCCAGCAGGCCGGGCCCGCCGGCCGCGTCAGCTTCTGGGTGGCCGACCGCGACCCGTTCGCCGACTCGCGCCGCTCGCCGCTGCTGGAGGTCCGCGCCGTCCTGGACGCCTGGCGCGACGGCATCCCGGTCAGCTTCTCCAAGCGCGGCCACGCCATCAAGGTCAAGATCAAGGACAGCTCGTACCTGATCGGCGGGATGACCCGGGCGGGCAAGGGCATCGCGATCATGTCGCTGGTGCTGGGCGCGATGTTCGACATGCGCATTCGGGTCCGCTTCTTCGACGGCAAGGAATCGGGCGAATACAACAGGTTGGCCCCGATGCTCAGCACCTTCGTGAAGGGCGACCCGAAGCGGCTGGCGGCATTCCTCGCGGTGATGGTTGCCGAGATGAAGCGCCGTATGCACCTGCTCGGCAAGATGGGCCGGGCGAAGCTGAGCCCGGAAATCCTGGCAGAAATCGGCGGCCTGGAGCTGGTCATCGTCGACGAGATCGCCGGTTACACCGACATCGACGCCATCAAGCTGTTCCTCGCCGAGGCCGGGGACGAGACCACCAAGGCGGAGGACCTGCGGGACGCCATCATCGGGTCCTTCAACCTGCTCTCCTCCCAGGGTGCGGCGGGCGGCATCATCCTGGTGCTGTCGACGCAGATGCCGGAGGTCGCGGTCATTCCGTCGCGGCTGCGGTCGAACATCACCAGCAAGTGGGCGATGAAGACGGAAAGCGCCCAGCACTCCAACAACATTCTCGGTGGCGGAATGTCGGGCACCGCGAATGCGGCCCTAATTTCGCTGGAGCAGCGCGGCCGGGGCATTCTGATGACCCCGGACATCGGCATCGTGGAAAACCGCTCGTACTTCATTGATGACGAGGCGGACGAGGTCGAGCAGATCGCCGCCGTGGTCTACGGGCTGCGGCGCGCGGCGGGCGTCCTGCCGGGCGATGTCGAGGACCAGGTCGAGGAGCAGCTCTACCGGCTGACCGGCATGTCGTCGGTGGCCGGCGGGATCGGGGAGGACGTCGGCATCATCGTCCGGGGCCGCCGGGCCGGGGTGCGTGGGATCATCGCCGCCATCCTGCAGGCGTTCGCGGCCGCGGGGATGCCGGACCGGATGACCCGCGACGACCTGGTCGCCGCGCTGGTCGCCGCCGACCCGGCGCAGTGGGGCGGCATCCCGCAGGACACCCCGTCGAAGACCGGCACGGCGCTCAAGAAGGTGATCGACGAGCAGCTGGCGATCGACGCCGAGGACGAGGGCCGGGCGCCGCGCGAGCTGTCCTCCCGGGAGTGGACGGCGGGCGGCAAGGGCCGCGGCTACTACCTCGCCGAGGTCCAGGCCGCTGCCGGTATTGCCCCGTAATGTCCGCCCACGGTGGGGGCACGACGGCCCGCGTTGTCGCAGGTCAGTGGCCACGGTGCCCCCGCGACGGCAGGCCCCGCGCCCGCGATGCCGTCGTGCCCCCGCCGTCCCCGTCGTGGCACCCATCGTGCCTCTGACCTGCACCGTCGTAGAGCGTCTCGGGCCCGTCGCGGCTCTCAAACCCTGACAAAGAGGACAGCATCATGGACCGCCAGATCTTCGCCCCCGCCCCGCAGGTGATCGCTGCTCAGCCCGTTCAGACCTCCGTCTACCTCCCGCCGGCGGCCTCCGCGCAGCCGCTGCAGGTCCCGCTCCAGCAGTACGTCGTGATGGACGCCTCCGGGCAGCAGGTCCTGGTGACGGGGGCGGTCGCGCCGCAGCAGCAGTTCGTCCAGCCGGTCCTGGTGCAGCAGCAGCCGGCCCCGGGTGCGGCGGCCGCTCCGGCGGTCCCGGCCTGGATGGTGAAGGCGGGTTTCGGGGTGCTGCTGCTGGTCGGCGGCGGCCTCGGTCTGGAGCTGCTGTCCGGGGTGCTGGACCACCTGGTCCACGCGCTCGGCGAGCTGGTCCAGCTGCTGGTGACGCTGCTGTGCGTGCTGGCGGGTGGCGCGGTCGGGCTGTGGGTCCTCAAGGGCGTGCTCGGTCAGCAGCAGAAGGCCGGCGGTCCGGGCGCCGGGGTCGAGGGCGGCGTCACCCAGTCCGTCACCCAGTCCGTCGCGGTGACGGTCGTCAACCAGATCGCGTCCGGCCGCCGCGGCCGCAACCACTCCTCCTGAACCCCGCCGACACGAAGGGCTGATCGAGATGTTCGCACTGTTCCGCTCCCCCTACCTGCAGACCTACGGCCCCCTGACCGTCGGCGGCCAGGCGGTCGCCTGCACCGAGTGCGGCAGCACGGGCGAGGTCCGCCGCGGGCACCTGCTGCGGCCGGGCACCCGGGAGCTGCGGTGCCCGGAGGGTCACCGCTTCCAGAGCCCGGTCGTGGAGCTGGTGGTGGTCGAGGCCATCGCCCGAGTCGGCAAGGGCCGCTTCGAGTTCGAGTGCGGGGACCTGGGCACCGTCGTCGGCTCGAACACCGTGGCGGGTGTGTTCCGGGAGGAGGGCACCGGTACCCGCGGCTTCTTCCGCCGGCGCAAGGAGAACGCCGGGTCGGGCGGGCAGCGCGGCGGCGGCGGTGGCGGCGGCCGCCGGGGCGGTGGCGGCGGGTCGGGCGGGCCCGGCCTGGGCGGTCTGCTCGCCGCGGGCCTGGGCACCGTCAACGCGACGGTCGGCGCGGTCGGGGCCACCGCCAACGCGGTCGGCGCGGGGGCGAAGGCCGTGCAGGAGGTCGCCAAGGTCGCGAACAACGGCATCGGCGTCGCCCGGGACGCGACCGGGCTGCTGGCGGCGAAGAACGCCGCCGTGTACCACGCGGCCGCCGACGAGCGGTCCGCCGCCCAGGCCGCCGCGACCCGTACCGACCGGGCCGCCGAGCGCAAGCACCAGCAGAAGCTGGCCACGGTGAAGGCGAAGGACGCCTCGGCGGCCCGCGATCACCAGAGCGTGCTGGCGCAGGCCAAGGCGGCGCAGGCCGCGCAGCAGCAGCGGGCGGCGTCCCCGCAGGCGGCCCGCCGCCGCGCGACCGGGAAGGCCGGCGGATCCGCCTCGACCACCACCAGGGCCGCCATCCGCAAGCGCGGCTGACGGCGACGACGCCCAGCCCTGACCCCTCGGCCCCCCGCTTCGGGTGGCTCAGCAGGACCACGACGAACCCCGCACTGCACCACCACCGACACCATACGGAGGACCCGTGTTCACCGCCGGAGACCGCGTCCGCATCATCAGCTGCGCCGACGACCCCCGCGCCGTCGGCCACACCGGCCAGATCGTGGATGAGGTCCCGCCCGGCCCCCTCACCCAGGGCCGCTGGACGGTCAACCGCATCAGCTGGTTCATCGGGCCGGTGCTGTGCGAGGCCAGCGAGCTGCAGAAGCTCGACTAACCCTGTACCGCCCCGACCAGCGAACTAGCCAGCAAGTCAACTAGCCAACGAGTCAGCAAGCCAAGGAGGGCACCATGGACCGCCGACCCCAGCCGCCGATCAGCTTCCGGATCCTCGCCGGCCGCTACGGAGGCGCGCTCAACGCGGCCTTGCTCCGCCACCCGGACGGCAAGGAGATGGAGAACCCCTTCGCCGCCGACCGCGAGCAGCTGATCCTGATGACCGCTCAGGTCCAGTGGGTCCTCGGCGACGCGGGCTACGAGTACTCGCAGCAGCAGGCCGAGGAAGCGGAGATCTTCCTCTCCTCGGCGACGGTGTGCGAGCTGGAGGACCAGCCCGCTCTGCTTCGGCAGGCCGCCCTGCGGTTGGACGAGGTGGTCGAGACGATCGCCCAGCTCCTCATCGAGCGCCCGCTCCCGCTGGCCGACGAGCCGCTGCCCGCGGACCGGCCCGCCGACTGCCCGCCCGACGAGCCCCTGCCCGGCACGGACACCGAGGCGCGGGGCCTGGCAGACCACCGCCCCGAAGGACTCCGGCCGCTCTCGCTCCCCGGCCAACACCACCCCACTGCGGGCGGGTGAGCGGCGGAAGGAGGCGGGCCGCGCCCGGCGCCGCCCGGGAGGCCGCCCAGCGGCCGAGCGGGCGGTGACGGTGAACGCGCGGCCCGACAGAGGGTCAGCCGGGGCGCCGGGCGCGGACGCGCCCGTCCGCTTTCAGCCCCCTACGGGAGCCGCGTGCCAGGCCCCGACCTCGCTGACCTGCTGGTTAGCCAGCTAGCCAACAAGCCAGACAAAAAATGCAGTGGCTAATACTGCATTTAGGGTAGAAATGCAGTGCTGGACACTGCATAGTGGAGTCACGACAAGGGCCCCCGGGCCCGAAGACGAAGGAGACACGGATGACCGGCAAGACCGCCAAGACCCTCACCGCCCCCGGTACCAACGTCCATGTCGACCTCCCTGTCGGCCGGGTCGTCATCACCACCGACCCCACCGCCACCGAGGTCAGCGTCACCATCAGCACCACCGCCGACAGCGGCCAGTACGCCCAGGCCGTCGAGGGGGCCCGACTCCTGGAGCAGGACGGCACCATCCTGGTCGCCGTCCCCACGGTCCAGCCCGAGCCGGTCGTCATCGGGAACGCCGTCTTCAACCGAGGCACGGGCAACGCCGTGGTCTACGGCAACGTGGACATGGCGATCATGAGGAGCGGGGGCGGCATCCAGGTCGGCGGCGACTTCACCGGCACCGTCATCAACAACGCGATCGCCAGGGGCAACGGCCACGAACTACTGGTGGAGCTCTCCATGCCCGCCTCCGGCGCGGGGCTGGTGAACGTGAGCAACGGCTCGCTGCAGGTGGAGGGCTCCCTCTGGTCCCTGAACGCCACCGTCCTCAACGGCTCGATCCGCACCGACTCGGTCGCCACCGTCCGGGCCTTGGTGGACAACGGCAGCATCCGCCTGGGCCGTGTCGGCCGGACCATGAGCGCCGTCACTACCAACGGCAGCATCAAGGTCAAGCAGTACGAGGGCCACGAGGGCCGGGCCACCACCACCAACGGCGCCATCAAGCTCACGGCCACCCCCGCCGCCAGCGGCTCCCTGACTCTCCAGAGCACCATCGGCACGATCACCACCACAGGCACCCGCCACCTGAACGTGGACGCCAGCACCACCATCGGCCGAGTCAGCCACCACTGATCCGCCATCAGGGAGACTGCGGGTCTGCACGCCGCGGACCCGCAGCCCCCAGGAGGAACAAGATGCCCAGCACCGACACCGCCGCCCGTGACGCCGCCCGGGCCGCCGGCCGCGAGAAGGTCGCCCAGCTCAAGGCCGTCCGGGACCAGGCTCAGAAGCGCAGCGCCGAGGCCCACGAATACGCCGACGCCCTGATGTGGCACCAGATCGGCGCGCTGATCCGGGCCAAGGAGATCCGGCAGTCCGACGCGGTCGAGGTCACTGGCTACAGCCGCGACCGCGTCCTCAAGCAGACCAAGAAGTACGCCGACAGGCCCGTCCCGCTGCAGTCCACCGACCAGGCCGCCACCGGCTGGCAGGAGACCACGATGCCCGGCACCGCGCCCACCGCCCAGGTCCTGATCACCTCGTTCGGCTACCTGCACGGCCCCGCCCCGGAGAGCGCCGACCTGGTCGTGGACCTGCGCCGCCACTTCCGCGACCCGCACGTCACCCCGGAGCTCCGCTACCTGACCGCCCACGACGAGCAGGTCCGCGAGGCGGTCCGCACCACCCCCGGGATCCCGCAGCTGGTCGCCGCGACCGCCGCCGCCGTCCTCGCCTTCCAGGCCGGACCGTCGGCCGCCGACCACCCCGTGCACGTCGCCTCCGGATGCGCCGGCGGACGCCACCGGGCCGCCAGCTTCGCCCGCGACCTGCAGGCCGCGCTCGCCGTCCTCGGCGTCCAGGCCGACGTCGCCGACCGCGACCTCGACAAGGCCGTCGTCCACCGCTGACAGACAAGGACCACGCCATGACCGAATTGCCCAAGCTCCCGGCCCCCGCCCGCCACTACCTCCAGCGGTTCGCCGAGCGCGAGGTCCGCGTCTACACCAGCCCCGACAAGCCCGGATCGGGCGTCAGCCGCCCGGCCCTGGTGCGCCTCATCGAGGAGGACCTGGTCCTCCTCGGCAAGGCCGGCGCCGACAGCCAGCCCGGCCAGCTGGTGACCGTCACCGGCCTCGGCCGCCAGGTCCTCGCCGCCCTCGCCCAGTAGCACCGGCCCAGCACCGCCAGCAGCGCCCCAGTTCGCCGAATCCGGCGGGCAAACATGCTAGATAAATCGGAGGACCACCGTGGAACCCGCCGCCGTCTTCGCCGCCACGTTCGTCGCGCTGTTCGCCGCCCACCAGCTGGGCGACCACTGGGTGCAGACCTCCTGCCAGGCCGCCGACAAGGGCCTGCCAGAGGCGAAGGGCCGCTGGGCTTGCACCCGCCACGTGGTCGGCCTGACCGTCACCAAGGGCCTGCTGCTGGGGGCCGCCGGGCTCGTGCTCCACCTTGACCTGAGGGTCCTGGGCCTGGTGCTCGGCCTCGGCCTCGACAGCGCCAGCCACTGGTGGGCGGACCGCAGGTTCACGCTCGCCCGCCTGGCTCGCGCCGTCGACAAGAGCGAGTTCATGTCGCTGGGCACCCCGGCCCACCCGCACCACCCGACGGGCGCCGACGGCGGCTACGCCCCGACCCTCGGCACAGGCGCGTACAGCCTCGACCAGTCCTTCCACGTCCTGTTCTTGTTCCTCGCGGCGCTGATCATCGCCGCCGTCTGACCTGCCAAAACCCCGCAAAGCCAGCAAGCCAGCAAGCGAACTAGCCAGCTAGCCAAGGAGAACCCGCATGTCCCGCATGACCCTCGCCGACGCCGCCCAGATCCGCACGGCCGGCGCCAAGCTGAACCTCGGCCTCGGCTTCCTGACCGACATGGCCCGCGAGGCCGACCCGGCGGCCCGCCTGCTGATCCTCCAGCAGCTGTGGACCGGCAACGGCGGCCAGGCCGCCGTCCTGCACTCCCTCACCGACCTCCTCTCCGGGCTCGTGGCCGGGATGGGCCCGGCCGAGGCCGCCAGCGCCTCATACCTGGAGGAGGCGTCCATCGTCTTGACGGACACGGTCGCCGGCGACCACATCGAGCGCGCCCAGGTCCTCCTCGCCGCGTCCGCCGCCGCCGAGCACCTGCTGCCCGGCGCGGCCGACGGCTCCGGGGCCGGCGACCTCGTCACCGGCCCGGTCGACGTCGAGGAGGACCAGGAGCACGAGGAGCGGCGCGTCACCATCCGCTACGCCGCCGACGTGGTGTGCATCCGGGAGCGCGAGGAGGACGGCGACGAGGTGCTGATGATCAAGCGCCGCTGGGAGCCGCACACCGGCCAGCTGGCCCTCCCCGGCGGGCACGTCGACGAAGGCGAGACCGGCGAGCAGGCCGCCGTCCGCGAACTGCGCGAGGAGACCGGCGTCCAGATCGAGCAGGCCGACCTCGACCTGGTGGGCGTCTTCGACGCGCCCGGCCGGGACGCCCGCGGCCGCTACGTCAGCGTCGCCTACGTCGTGCGCGTCCCGGCTGGCACCGCCGCGGTGGCGGGCGACGACGCGGCGACCGTCGTCTGGGTGCCGCTCCGCGAGCTGCCCGAGGCGATCGCCTTCGACCACGCCGACATCGTGGCCGCCGCTCTCCGCCGGATCCGCTGACCGCACCAGCCCCCACCGGAGCCCCTGGCGACCATCGCCAGGGGCTCCCCCTTTGTCAGGGATCCCTGACAAGCGATGCGTCAGGAATGCCTGACAACAGGTCGCTGCCGTCAAAACCCCCTGACGAATTTCGCACAATCTTGCTAGATAATTTGCCACAGATGGCCGGCCCCTCGGGTACCAGGGCCGCTGGCCGCGCCCTGGACCCAGGCCCGGCGGAGTACTCCCCGGCGCGCATCCGACGTGCTGCTGGCGGGCTGCCGTACGCGCCGGGAAGCACCCCGCACTGCACCCGGATCACCCGCCAAGAACCACCGACCCCATGCACCGGATGACCCGAGATCAGCACCGGACCGACCCCGAACCCCTGATCAGGAATCACCGGATCCCACCCAGCGGAATCCGCCCCCAACCCCGAGCAGCAACCGCATTGACGACCACCCTCGCCAATGATCGAATGCAAGAAAGCACCAAGGTATCTTCGATACAGAGCGCGGGGCGGGCGGCCGCCGAGGGGGTGGTCGGACGGTGGCGTGGGTGACGACGCTGGGCGCCGATCCGGCCCAGGTGGAGTACCGCCTCTCCCAGGACTGCGGGTGCGATCTCGACCATCAGGTCGAGTACCGGATGGCCCAGCCGCGCGACCTGGAGTGGATTGGCTCCGGGCTCGCCGAGGTCGGCCTGACCGCGGGTGAGACTGTGGATCCGGACGCCGCCCGGGACCTGATGGACGGCCGCGACCCGCGCACCGGCGAGCAGCTCGTGCGGGTGAAGGTCGAGGTCGACCCGCGGGCGAAACTCGCGGGCGCGGTGCTGCTGGAGGCCGTCGCCAAGGCGGTCGAGGAGGCCGGGACCACCTCGGCGGCTCTGGTCCGGGACGAGAAGCTGGCCGCGCGCCTGGCCCGGATCGAGCGCGGGGTGCGGCGCGAGGGTGACGCGCACCGGGTGCCGATCGACGCGATCGAGGACATCGCGGCCGCCGCCGGAGTCGACGTCGAGGCGCTCTACGGGACGGACGAACTCGGCCTCGCCCGTCGCCACCGCGACCACCGCGTCTCCGTCCGCAACGCGGGCTACGACCTGACCCTGGACCTGCCCAAGAGCTACAGCGCGCTGTTCGGCGTCGCCGACGACGAGCTGGCCACCGCGCTGGAGGACACCTACCTGCAGGCCGCCCGCGAGACGTTCGGCGCCTACGAGGGCTGGGTCGGCTACACGATGCGCGGCCACCACGGCGACGGACAGCGCGCCGGGCGGGCGGAGTCCTCCGGCCTGCTGGGCTGGATGACCGTGCACCGCTCCGCCCGGCCGGTCGGCCCCGGCCCCGGCGACCCGCACCTGCACGCCCACATCAACTTCGCCAACCTCGCCCGCACCGTGGAGGACGGGAAGTGGCGGGCGCCCGGCGCCGGCGGCCGCGACGTCCACCGCCACGCCCTGGCCGCCGACGCGCTGGTGAAGGCGAGACTGCGGGAGCTGACCGAGCAGCGGTTCGGGATGCGCTGGGAGCGGTCGCCGGACACCGGGGCCTGGGAGGTCGTCGGCGTTCCCGAGCAGCTGCGCGCCGCGTTCTCCCGGCGCCACCTGCAGATCGCCGACGCCCTCACCGAGGGGATGAGCGCCCGCGAGCAGAAGCTCGTCGCCAGCCAGCTCGCCGAGCGCAAGGCCGACGGCCAGGCCGCGACCGAGCGGGGCGACTGGCGCGAGCGCGCCGCCCTGGTCGAGGTCGAGGGCCGGCGCCTGGACATCGAGGCGATGGTGCGCGCGGCCGCGCCCGGCTGGGACGGCCCCGCACCCGGCAGCGGGGCAGATGGTCCGACCGGACCGCCTGGCCCGCAGCTGCCCTTGCCCGAGCAGATTGCCGCCTGGATCTGGCGCGAGGACGGCGGCCTGGTCGCACACGCCAAGGTCGTCACCCGCGCCGCGGTGCTGGCCGCCGTGATCGACGCCTGCCCGCGCGGCGTCGCCACCGCCGAGCAGGCCGACCGCCTGGTCGAGGACGTCCTCGCGGTGGAGGGGCACGCCGTGCGCCTGCCGGACCAGGGCGCCGTCCACATGTCCCACAGCGAGCGGTTCACCCACACCACGATCCTGGCCGCCGAGCAGGCCATCACGGAGACCGCCACCGCCCGCCTCGGTGAGGGCGCCGCCCAGCTCAGCCCCGCCGCCGCCGACTTGGCCCTGGCCACGTTCGAGGCCGGTCGCGGCTTCGCCCTGTCCGCTGAGCAGCGCGCCGTCGTCACCAGGCTGCTGACCGCCGGTCACGGCCTGGACGTCGTCGTCGGCGTCGCCGGGGCGGGCAAGACCACGCTGATGGACGCCGCCCGGACCGGCTGGGAGGCGGCGGGCCTCACGGTGCGCGGTGCGGCCACCGCGGCGGTCGCGGCCGCCAACCTGGCCTCCGAGGCCGGGATCGAGTCGTCCACCGTCGCCGGGTGGCTGCGCCCGGGCGGGCCGGGCCTGGCCGGAGTCGACGTCCTGGTCGTGGACGAGGGCGCGATGGTCGACGACCGGCAGGTCGCCGAGCTGCTGCGCCAGGCGGAGGCCGGCGGGACGAAGGTCGTGCTGATCGGCGACCCGCTGCAGCTGCGCGCGATCGGCGTCGGCGGCGGCTTCGCGGCCGCGCACGCCCTGGTCGACGGCCCCGTCCTCGCGGAGAACCGGCGCCAGCGGGACGCGGCCGAGCGGGCCGCGCTGGAGGTCTGGCGCCAGGGAGGGCGCACCAGCGCGTTGGCGGCGTGGGCCGAGGCCGGGCACGTGCACGCCGCCGACAGCGCCGAGCAGGCCCACACCGAGATGCTGACCGCCTGGCTGGACGTTCGCCGTCGCTGGGCCGCTGATCCGCACGAGGTCATCGAGCGCCTGGTCGTGCTCGCCGCGACCAACGCCGACGCCGAGCTGCTGAACGCCGCCGCCCGCCGACTCCTGCAGGAGCAGGGCCAACTCACCGAGGGCCGCATCTACCACCAGCCCTCAGGCCGCACCCTGGACCTCGCGGTCGGCGACCAGGTCCGGGTGCGCCGCAACGACTACCGCTCCCGCGCCGGCACCGGCGAGCCGGACGTCCTCAACGGCTTCCGCAGTGTGGTGCGGGAGCTGGACGAGACGGGCCGTGCGCTGGTCGAGTGGCGCCGTACCACCCCGGACGGGCCCCGCCTGCAGCAGGCGTGGATCAACCCCGAGCAGATCGCCGCCGGGGCGCTGTCCCACGGCTACGCGATGACCATCGCCGCCGCCCAGGGCCTGACCGCCGACGTCGCGCTGGTCTACGGGATGGGCGCCGACGCCCACTCTCTCTACCCCGCGCTCACCCGCGCCCGCGAAGCCAGCCACCTGTGGCTGCCCACCGCCCTGCTGGAGGACGAGGCGACCCGGCTGCGTCTGGGCGAGCCCCGCACCGAGGACGAGCGCCTGCAGCGCGCGGTCGCGGCGTACGGGCGGGCGATCGAGAACGATCAGCCCGATCGGCTGGTGATGGACGAGCTGGTCGCCGACCGCCCCGTCCTGGTACCGCACCAGCAGCAACCCGACACGGGGGCCCGCCAGCCGGAGGCCGCCCCGGAGCCCGAGCGCGCCGCCCAGGACCTGCCCGACATCGACCGCCTGGTCGCGGAAGCCCGCGAGGACGCCGCGGCCGGGATGGTGCTGCCCGCCGAGGAGCCGGCCGAGGCCACGGGGGCCCGCGCCGCCGACGTCGCCGAGGCGAGGGAGTCGGTCGAGCAGCTGCGTGCCCACCTCGCCCGGCTCGCCGCGGCCGCCGAGAAGACGGTGCCCGACTGGCGCGAGCGCACCTACGGCGCGGTGAGCACCGCCTCCCTGCTGCCCAGCGCCCAGCGGGCCGAGGAGCAGGCCGCCGACGCCCAGCACAAGGCCGAGCAGCTGCAGGCGGGTGCCGACCTCGCCCGCTCCCTGCTGGGCACCCCCGAGGCCCCCGGCCGCCAGCGCGCCGCCGACATCGCCGCCCAGATCGCCGACGTCGCCGAGAAGGTGGAGCACGTCCAGGCGCTGGAGAAGCTGCTGCAGCAGGCACGCGCCGACCAGCAGCGGGCCCGCGAGGCGATGCTCGAAGCCGAGCAGCAGTCGCGCCGCGGCCGCATCGCGCTGCGCCTGGACGGCACCAGCCGCGCCGATCAGCTGCAGGCCGCCGGGCGGGCGCTGTCCGCCCGGCTCGCCGCCGAGGACGGCGAACGCGAGGTCCGCCAGCTGCTGCACACCGCCAGCAAGGAGGTCGACCGGCTGCTGCGGCCCGTCGCCAGCACGCTCAACCTGCGCCCCTGGCCCGCCGGGGACGGAGAGCAGATGGCCGAGCGGGTGGCGGACCTGCAGCAGGCGCTGCCCGCCCGCACCGCCCTGCTCGACCAGGCCGACCAGGCCCGCGTCGACCGGATCCAGCGCCAGGCCGACGAGCAGCGCGCCACCGCGGCGAAGAAGCTCCACCTGGCCGCCGGCCTGCGCGCCGAGGAGGCCGCCCGCACCATGCTGTCGCCACAGCGGCGGGCCACCGAGAGCACCGAGCGCACCGCCCACCGCCAGGCCGAGGCCGTCCGCCAGGCCGCCGAGCAGACCCGCCGACTCGCCCAGCAGGCCGAAGCCCGGCGCCAGGCCGAGGAGTACAGCCGCCGCTGGGAGCCGCCCACCCAGGGCCGATCCGGGCCCAGCATCGGCCGCTGACCGCGGGCTGTCCGATGGTCGAGGCCGCTTCCTCGCGTGCGCCCGCGCGTAGGACGGTCCGCAAAGTCCAGACAGTCACACGATCTCCACAGGTGTCGGCACAGCCGGGCATCCTGAGAACGTGCAGTACTCAGACCTCGTGGCACCGCCCACCGGCGTCTACCGCAACGAGCGGGAGATGGCGGACTCCGTGCTGGAGGACCTCTCGCCGTACTTCCACATCGAACGGGAGGTCCCCGGCCGCTACCCGACGGGCGGAGTCGTCCGCATCGACGCCGTGCTCAGGCCCATCGACCCCACGGGGTGGTTCGACGCGGCGCCGGTCCTGGGAGTGGAGTTCAAGCTCCCCGAGAAGATCGACGGGTTCGCCGAGTACGGCGGCCAGATCGCCCAGGCCGCGGACTACGCCCACTGCACCTTCGGCGACTACGGCCGGTTGGCGGTCTTCCTCTGCCCTTCTCCCGTCTCCCAGCTCATCGAGCAGACCGAGGCGGTCATCGCCAGACGGAACTGGATGCTGCCCGAGTGGCGGGCGCATCTGGCGGCGGTAAATGAGGTGTCGTCTTCCCCACGGTCCGCGCAGGAGCTTGAAGCCGCAGCCCTCCAGTACGCGGAGCAGGCGGCGCGCTACCGGGTCGCCAGGAACGCCTCCGCTCGCGCCGAGGGCCATCGCGACGATGCCCAGCGGGAGCGCAGTCTCCTCAACCAGCAAGCAGCCTTCGTCATGAGGCTCGCGGGGCAGCTCGGCATAGGCGACCTGATGCCGCACCGCTACAGGGGGTGGACGCTGCTTCGGTGCGGCGAGCCGGTGTGGAGCGTGAACAGCGGCCCGGTCCGCCGCAGCGGCACCCTGGTGCCGAAGCTCGGCAACCGATAGCCCAGCCCTCCGCAGCCTGCTGCAGGCGGCTGTCCAGCGGCCCCATCAGGACAGTTACCTATGAGGACAGTTACGAGTCCGCGTCCGGCGTCCAGCACCGCTTGGCAAGGGCGGGCCCGGCGCCGCCGTGGTGGTAGGTGGTGACCTCCGCGAGTAGGGCGGTGCGGGCTCGGTCGAGGTCGGCGTCGAGAGCGCGGCCGCGGTCAGCGGTGGCAGCGTCGAGCGGGAGGTTGGGCGCGAGGGCGAAGACATCGGCGGCCAGCGCCTGGAGGTCCTGCTCCCACCCGTCGAAGGCGCGCAGGGCCGCCCGGACGGCGTGGTCGACGGCCGCGGCTGGGTCGTCGCCGAGCGAGCGGGCGAGGACAGCGACCTCCTGGAGCTCGTCGGCGTCCAGTTCCTCGGCCTGCTCGGCCCGCAGTTCCAGACCGGGGAGTGCGGCGTCCAGCAGCTCGGCCCGCTGGCGGGCGGCGGCCTTAGCCGGATCCTCCGGGAGCCAGGGCGGGCGGCGGGGCGAGGACGGGGGCGGGATGAGGGCGTCGCGCGGAGCTGGGCCCGGTCCGAGGGGACGTCGTATCACAACGTGTGCAACGAGCCGAGCCACACGAGGTGAGGGCGGCTCAGGGGCCAGGCCCGCCTTGTAAGAGCCGCAGACAGTGGCGATCGCGGACTTGGGAAGGTCCCACGGTCGGCTTGCGACCCCGGCCGGACTCGCCGCCCTTGATCAACGGCGAGCGCATGTCACAAGGAAGCAGACTCCGGGCCCCTTCCTCGCCGGCCAAGTCGCTAGAGAGCCGGTTTCGGGCATGATCGCTGCCCGATAGTCGCGTACTCTTTGGCCCCGCAACATCGACTGACCAGGGAGAATGTGCAAACACACGCAGTGTAAAGACTGAGCGTCAACTTTTCTGTACAGGGAATGGCGCCCGCTAGAGTTCCAGCCCGCCTGAAAGGGCGCGGGGCTCTGCTAATGTTTCCCCCAGGGGTTCGGCATTGCCGAACGCCGCCACTCCTCCTGGGTACAGGAAGGGGGTGATACGAGATGTGCCACGCCGCACAGGCGCCGCTGAAGAAGCGGCGAACGTCGGGGTGGACCCTGCTGCGTAAGGGGACCCTGCTGGTCGGCTTCATCGCCGCTACCGAGCAGGCAGCGTACTGGCTGATCAAGCTGGGACTGCTGTAACCCCAAAGCGCAGTGGGCCCAACCGCTGCAACGGTCAGGCCCACGCAGAGTCACACTCGGTAACCCATGGCCCTCCGCGTCTGACCTCGCAAGACAAGGCGCGGGGGGCCTTCCCATGTCCAGGCTTCGTGACGCGATGTGCTCCGAAGCTCTGTTCATAACAACTCGTGCTGCTTCTTGAGTCGTTGGAAGCATACACCAGTCATGTTTCAATGTCAGCTCGACTCTCCTTATAAGAGACTCCGCCGCACTAATTAGCTCCGACTGTCAGCCAACTTAGCTTCCCAGATTTCAACTAGGGAACGCGATCTAAGATTCCAACAAGCTCTGCTCAGTCTCAAATCGTCTAGACATTTGAAGTTCCAAGTGGCCAAATCAAAATCTGCCACGTTCTCTTGTTCTCGATCCCGCCAACTATCAGACGCTGAATCTGACGCAGAAGAACGCGCCTCTTACTAATTCAAAATCGTGCGTCATCAGATCGCA
>NZ_JBVHEH010000053.1:0-31468 GCF_055562955.1 Kitasatospora sp. NPDC015121 | reverse complement strand
ACAGCGTCCAGGCATTGAAGACGTACAAAGCGTTGCCGGGTGACAGCGGGTTCTTCCGAATGACCGTCGTCGACCAAGCAGGGAAGTTCCGCCAGCAACTGCAATGGCAGAAAGTATCCCTCGGCCCCACCCAAGCACTGTCCTTCCAACTCATCGCGGTGCAGGTCGCCCTCTCGGTGGCCATCGCGTCGGTGAACGAATCGATCGCCCGCGTCGACGGTAAAGTCGAACAACTCCTCGCCCTCGCCCAAGCGTCCCGAGTCGGTGACGTGGTCGGTCATTTCACAACCTTGGATCGGCTCGTCACCACCCTCGACGAACACGGAACACTGCCGACCGCAGACTGGGAATCTGTTGCCGGACTCCGGCCCACCCTGAATGTGACCATCGAACGCCTCCGAGAACACGTCAAACGCACCTTGGCCGGGTTCGATGCCACTCGCCCGGTCCAGGATCGCGCCGACTATCTCCGCCGAGCAATCGAAGAGAACCGGCTCGGCGAATCCCTGCACCTGTTGGTGGTCGGTGAGCAGTCGCTCTATCTGTGGCAGCGGTTGCGGATCGCGCGCGTGCAGGCCACCGAGCCGCAGCATCTGCAGGTGGTGCTCGACGACGCACGCACAGTGCTGGCAGAGCATTTCGAACGCGACGGCGAACTGTTGCTGCACGCGCGGTCGGAACTGTCGAACTTTGCAAAAATGCACCGACTCGACGGATTCCGGTGGGGCGCCGCCCACAATCTCAAACACGACATCGTCAAACTCAAGAACGACCTCGACGACTTCGCGCAGGCACGTGGCAGCCAGGTCATGGGATGGACCGACCACGAGAGTCCCAGCGTCGTCGACGCCCTGGCGGAAGTCGGCAGTCGGGCAGCGTCCGCAGGCAGTGCTGTCGCCGGCGCGGCCGGCAAAGCGATCGGTGCCGGTGTCTCAGGAGTCGGATCCGGGCTCGGGTGGGTGGGCCGCGGGATCGGAAACCTCGTGGGCTCGGGAAACCAACACGCAGACAAAGTCGAGATACCGACACCTACAACGGAACATCGTCTCGCGGGTGCAGCCACCGCAACCGCACAACCTGACGAGGCGAATCCGAACTCGTGCGACGGCGACGATTCGACATCCGAATCCTCCATGCTCACACACCAACCCGATCGAATCATGCCGTCTTCCGCCCCGATCGCGTACGACGACGACATCTTGCAGCTCATGCTCTTCGGCCATCTACAGGTCGGCGACCAGCTGACGTATCACGATACCGGCCGCGGGCTCACCTACATCGCAACGATCACGCGGGACGGGGCCCTCGACGTCGACGGGAAACGCTACGGGCCACCCTCGGCGCCGTTGACGGACATCATGGGCCGGCAACGGCACGGTTGGAGGGACTGGCAACTGGCCGATGGGCGGCAACTTCGACAGCTGCGGCGACAAGCGTACGCAGAAATGCGCCGCTGACACCCGTCCTAGCTCTGCCACCACACGCCGACCCGTCCACAGGATGAAGCGATCACAAATGACAATGAAAAAATCCTGGCTAGCAGCGCCGATCCTGCTTCTCGCGCTCAGTGCATGCAGCGACCAGGGCACATCCACCGAACCTGCCTCGTCTGAGGGAGCAACTGCAACCGCCACGACACCGAGCTCCTCAGGGACACTCACACCGGTCTCCAGTACCACGATTGTGGAACCCACGACGGAAACCATCGTCGAACCGCCCACAGCGGAGGCAACATTCATCGACACGCCCACGCCGGCGGTGACCAAGCACATCGACTACTGCACCTCGCCCGGCCCGAACACCGCGTTCACGGACGGAACATACGGTTGGACGGACGAATGCGCCGGCCCCGCAGCGATCAACCGGGTCAGCGAAATCACCGCCAACGGAGGATCCTGCGACGGAACCACGTGCACCAACTCACTAGGAATGACCTTCCCCGACCCTCGGGCCGAAGCCGGAATGACCGATGCACCGCCAACAGCTGGCACTCCTCGGACCACGACAAGCACCCCGACAGTAACGAATCCGCCGAACCATCCCCAGGTCCTGTGGTCGAATTGCCTGCAGCAAGGCAACACCCCGGAACAATGCCGGGAAATACTCGACAACTGATTCTCACGCCCAGCGAAAGCCCGGCCAGTCCTGAGCACGTCGGAGCTGCAATTCCGGGGCGGTCTCGACACTCTCACCCGACTTTGATCCACACATTCACTGAGTAGGTCCTGTGGTTTGACTGTACGTTTTTCCGCATCAGCACTCGAGTACCGTCCGACACTGATGGAGACGATATTCGACGTAGGTTCTGCACACGGGTTCTCGACGGAACGAAGAGAAACCCGCTGCGGAGACCCGAATCGGATATTCACTGCATCCTCGGCCACTATCACCTGGGCCACTCGGTACGAGGAAAACACACCGCACACCTTTGGGTGACCCACCCTGCTGGTCGTCAGTACCAGCTGGGTGGGTCGAGTGTGCCCAACTCTGGGGGGCCGGGCACACGATCGGGAGCGGCTCGCCTGCAGTCGTGTGACATCTCGGCGAACCCCTATCCATCGCCGCCTCGAACGGAGATGGTGCGGAAGGGAAATGTAGCGCACACGATTTCACTGACCTGTAACCACCCGGCGTGTTTCGGCGGCCATTTCGTTCTTGCGATGTGAGGCGGATCTAAGCTCACCTCGACAACCACGGCCTCAACCTCACGGGAGCAGCGATGAGTCCTCGGCCCACCTGGCTCCACACCCGATCCACCGAATTCCGGGCCGCCCTCCTCGATCTCGGGCTCACGATCACCGACACCGAAGCCCGGAATATCCTCGACGACAAAGTCTCCGAATACGCGACCTTGATGAGAGTCACCCGCCAGACCACGCAGCGCGATTTCACCGACGAACGCCTCCTCGCATTCGCGCAGTCCCTCGCTGTGTCACTCTCCGACGAAGCCCCCCGGCGCCGACCTGATCGGATTCGAGCGCAGCATCTCCATGCCCGTCGCCGCCGTCGGCCTGACCACCGCGGCGCTGGCCGAAGCCTTGAAAGTCGCACACATCAACCTCGACGACAAAGAAGCTGTCGCCGGCCTGTCCCTGCTCTCGACTCTCGGCATGATCACCGCCGACGCGAACCACTCCGTCGTCCCGACCCCACGCCCGCTGCTCTTGCGGATCGCCCGCTACCTCGACGGCGCCGCAGCATCCGTCACCGACGGTGCGAACCTGCCCGACGGCCTCGACAACACCCACCGACAGCACTTCGCGGACATCCTCGCCCAGGACGCCGACGGAATCCGGGCCCTCGCCAACAACGAAGACGGCGACACCCCGCGACTGTGGCGCACCCCCAACCCACGCTGACCGCCGACGCAGCGAAAACACAGTCGATGCGCTGAAACCTGCCGGACGGCTCGCCCGCCGATAGACCAGAGGTGGCTACCGGCGGAGCGTTCGCCATACCCGTTGGGGACCGGGTGATGCCGCCCCCGAAAATTTACGTGCCACCCACCCCGGTTACCAGTCTTCGCACAGTTACAGCTACTTGAGCATTGAACTACCGAGGAGTACCTCGCCGCCTGCAGGTGAACCGTACCGAGCTAGTTCCTCGCATCCAGGGGTGCGCCGTCACTTACCTCCCACGTACCGAGCGCCCAGCAATGACGCAGTAACATCACACTGTGGTGCGCTGCTTTCCGCCTCGGTTCCAGCGCACCACCCGTTGCCACCGCGCAGGCAGTCGCCCCTTTCACTCGGCCTGCATGATCCACACGTGCAGGAGCTACCCATGGCCTCCCCCGACGAGCGTCTGACCGCCAAACTCGAGCAACTCCCCATCAGCGACGACGCCCCCATGTGTTCACTCCTGCGCACCACCCTGCTCAAACACGCTCAACACGGCAGCGACATCACCGAACCCACTGTGCTGGGACTGCTCGCTATCACCGGCGCCCTCGAAGAACGACTCACCCGACTCGAAGCCACGATTCAGCCCTCCCCCACACCATGACGGCACCACCGCCTCGCATCGACCGACGAAAGCGCGTCCGAAAATTCCTCGGAGCGAGGTCAGAAATTGCCGTTATCCTCGGCTGCATCCTCTTCGCCCTCGTCATCGTCTGGTGGGCAGCCTGAAAAAAACTTCTCTGTCGAAAAGACAAGGTCTGTGGGTTATTCGACATAGATTGTCGACACCAGTTCTCGACACCGCTCCCTCAGTACGAACTGGGGTGTGAATCGCGGATTTAGGTGGCACGCCTTTTACGGTGATAGCTGTCGCGGGCGCTGTGCCGACCCGCGGCTCCCAAACGATCATTTTCGGCAGGGGGACAGGGTATGTCCTCGTTCGTTCCTAGCGTCGTCGTCGTGGCGTGGTCCATCTGAGCCAGCACGCGATGGAAGGAACTTTGTATGAGTGCAGAAGTACAGCCGTTTCGAATTGACATCCCCGAGAGCTCTGTCGAGGAGCTAAAACGCCGGTTGAGCGAGACCCGGTTTCCGCCGCCGCTGCCTGGTGATGACTGGTCGACAGGAGTGCCGGTCAGCTATCTGCGACGGTTGGTCGCGTACTGGGTTGACGAGTTCGATTGGGCGGAGCAGCAAGCGTCGCTGAACATGCTTCCGCAGTTCACGACTGTGATCGAGGGGCAGACGATCCACTTTGTCCACGTCCGATCGAAGGTTTCGGGCGCGCTGCCGCTGGTGCTCACTCACGGATGGCCGGGGTCGTTCGTTGAGTTCGTGGACCTCATCGGCCCCCTCACTGATCCGGAAGCGCACGGAAGGGCGGCGGCGGATGCGTTCGATGTGGTCATTCCGTCGCTGCCGGGATTCGGATTTTCGAGCCCGGTGGTTGAGGGCGGTTGGGACGCGGCTCGAATCGGGCGGACGTGGGCAACACTGATGGAACGTCTCGGCTACGACCGATACGGGGTACAGGGTGGTGACATCGGTGCTGCCGTCTCTCCCGAGGTCGCGCGAGTGGCACCGTCTCATGTGGTCGGCGTCCACGTTAATGGTTCGATGGGAATGCCGTTGCAGGCTCCCAGCGAAGCAGATCTTGCGTCGTTCACTCCGTTGGAGCTTGACCGTCTGGGGCGGGTTCAGGCGTTCATGCAGGAGGAGTATGGCTACATCGCGATCCAGTCCACTCGACCTCAGACTCTCGCCGCGGGGCTCGTGGATTCTCCCGCTGGCCAGCTTGCGTGGATCATCGATAAGTTCCAGAAGTGGACCGTTCCGCACGAGGAGCTTCCCGAAACGATCATCCCCCTCGATCGAATCCTGACCGACGTCTCCCTGTACTGGTTTACCGAGACCGCGGGCACAGCTGCCTACATCGGGTACGCGCAGCACTCAGCGTGGGGAGCAACTAAGGAGCCCTCCGGTGTTCCCACCGGGGTCATCATGTTCGCTCACGACGTCGGTATTCGCCGCTACGCCGAACTGGAGAACACCATCACTCGGTGGACTGATGTGACCGACCGTGGCGGGCACTTCGCCGCCCTCGAAGAACCGCAGCTCCTTATCGCAGACCTGACGGAGTTCTTCCGGCCTCTCTGCTGACCAGAGTGGGCCGGTCGTGCGATGGCCGGCCCACTCTGGTTAACCTGGCTGCGCTGCGCGAGCAGCTTGCTGCGCTACGTGGACGAACGCGGTCCGTAGCTCGTTGGGTTCTAGCACCTCGATGTCGGCTTGTAGGAGCAGGAGCCATCTGGCGATGGACTCGTAGCTCTCGGCTCCCGCGTGCACGATCGTGGTCCGAGTTGTCTCCTGTTCGATAGCTCCCCATGCCGGCGCAACCCAGCGCTGCACCGTATCCACTGTTGCGTGCACGCGGACGGTGGCGGTCACCTGCTGCCACCCCGCGCTGAGCTGCCGAGTCACCCATTCATCGACGCTCGGGCCGGGAAACGTATGCGATCGGATCGGCATCTGGCTGACGGCGACGTCGGAGATGCGATCGACACGGTACGTCTGCCAATCGTCGGTGTCGACGTCGAAGGCGACGAGGTACCACCGCCGCACTGTGTTGACCATCGCAAGGGGATCAACCCGTCGGTCCTTCGTCGCTCCGTTTCGCTGCGAGTGCTTGAACTCCACTCGACGGCCGAGCAGACATGCTCTTGCCAGCTCACCGAGAACCCCGATGTTGACGACCGGGGAGTCTATTGGTTCGAGACCGTCCACTGGCGCATCGATCGTGACTTTCGCTACCGCATCGATGACCCACCGCACATGAGTGGGCAGTGATGCGAGGAGCTTGCCGAGAGAACTGGCGGTCAGGGTTGGATCAGAGCTTTCCTTCCACCTTCGAAGCGCGAGAGCACATGCCAGCGCCTCATCTGTGGAAAGAAAGATCGGCGGCAGGACCGCCCCAGGTTCGAGAGAGTATCCGCCGTCGACACCGAGACGTGTGTCAACGGGGTACCCCAGATGGCTTTGTCGGCCAATGTTGACGTCGCTTGTTGATAGATCCTGACGTCACTTCGGATCTGGGGTTCCTGCCGCGATTGCATATCGGTGAATGCCAGCGTCACTCACAGCCCGCGGGGAAGGGTCGACGGCATGGCTCGCACTCCTTTCGCAGACCTTTCCTCAGGGCCCAGCTCGCGCGCAAGCGTTCGGCTTATGGGGCGCGGCATCCGGCAGCGGTGGCGCTCTCGGAGTACTTGGCGGTGGAGTCATCGTCGAAACCCTAGGATGGCGGTGGACTCTGCTGGTGAACGTCCCGATCGGGCTCGCACTTCTGGCGTTGCTCATCTTCGGTAACCGGACGCCGCACCCCACCGCACGGCCCCATCTCGACCTGGCCGGCAGCACCGCGTTCCTAGTAGCTACGGCATCACTTGTACTGGCAGTCATGTCGGTTTCGAACTCTTTCACCGCTGCCGGGTGGGCCTTCCTTGGACTGGTCAGTGTCGTCACATTCGTGCTCATCGAGAAGCGCGCGGCATCACCTCTGATCCCTTTTGTAGCGCTCGGTCGAACCGGCGCCTGGCGGCCCGCTACCGCGATGATGTTCATCGGCGGAGCCATGACAGCCACTTTTTACTTCATGACCCTCAACCTGCAGTTGTTCCACCTGCTCAGCCCCCTCGCCACCGGTCTCTCATTCCTTCCCCTATCACTCGGGGCTTTCCTCGCCGCAGCCACCAGTCACCGGCTCCAGCGGCGGCTCGGGACAGACAGAACGACCGCGCTCGGCGCGCTCATCATGACAACCGGTCTGGCCGCGATCTGGGCCTTCTCTGCTGCCCCCTTCCCCGCGGCCCTGATTGCGGCGAGCGGGATCTTCGGCATCGGCATGGGTATCGCACTGGCGTCAATCGCTGACGGCACGACTCACCTGCTCCCCGCAGCACTAGCCGGAGCTGCTTCCGGAGTGCTCACAACCGCGCAGCAGTTTGGAAACAGCTTCGGCCTCGCCATCGTCGCTGCCGCCGACGGGCAGATACCGACCAACCACTACGCCGGAGGGTTCGTATCCACGCTAATCCTCAGCGCTATCGCGCTCGCCCTCCTCGCAACGCACGCCTGGTCGACGCAGAAACTCAGACGTGAATCAGCGTGACGCCAGATCCCGTAAACGACCGTTCATAAGTCAGCCGACACTCTCTGTCAGTTTCAGAAGTGGGCGTCATAATTTCCTGGGGTTTTACCTCCGATTGCAGTCGTCTTCTGACATTCTGACTGCAGAAGTGGACTGCACAATCGGTCGATCACACAGGCCTGGCGTTCGGAGGCTGCGATGGACGCGGACAAGTTCGACGTCGCAGAGACTGGTGTGCTGACCGCGTCGGCCGAGCAGTGGGAGCAGGCACGGTCACGGTTCGCAGTGCTCAGCGAACTAGCGGATCGATCCTCGATCGGCACCGCAGTGGTCGAGGATGCAGCACAGCAGTTGGGGGTCTCGCCCCGGCGTGTGTACGTGCTGTTGTCCAAGCTCCGGAATGGGGGAGGGTCGGTCACAGATCTGTTGGTCTCCGCTCCTGCAGGCGGGCGCGGCCGTTCCCGCGTGCCGGCCGAGGTGGAAGAAGTGATCGCCGAGCACATCAACCGCGAGTTTCTGGCTCGCCAGAAGCTCAGTGTCGCCGCACTGCATCGACATATCGCGCTGGCCTGTCACCGTGCGGGACTCCCTATTCCAGCCCGCAACACAGTCGCCGCGCGGATCGCAGCAATGCACCCGGGCCGCGTCGCACGGTCACGTGGCGGACCGGATGCCGCTCGATCGCGGCAATCCGCTGGCGATGTCCCGCCGCCGGTGACGGCGGTTCTCCAGCAAGTCCAGATCGATCACACCGTGGTCGATCTGATGATCGTCGACGAATACGACCGGGTGCCGATCGGACGTCCTTATCTCACGATTGCTATCGATGTCTTCAGCCGCTGCGTGCCGGGCTTCGTGGTCACACTCGACTCGCCGTCCGCAGTGTCGGTCGGGTTGTGTCTGGGCCGGGTGTGCTCGGACAAAAGCGTATGGATCGACGCTCTGGGGCTCGGCGCGGATGTGCGGTGGCCGATGGCCGGAAAGCCGCGCGCCTTGTACGTCGACAACGCCGCCGAGTTCAAAAGTGAAGCGCTACGGCGGGGTTGCGAGCAACACGGTATCGACCTCGGCTACCGCCCACCCGGCAGGCCGCAATACGGCGGGATTGTCGAACGCATCATCGGCACCGTCATGACCCAGGTTCACGAGCTCCCTGGCACCACGTTCTCGAATCCAACGCAGCGGGGCAGCTACGACTCGGAGGGCGCGGCAGCTCTGACGTTACGAGAACTGGAACGCTGGCTGATTTTGGCGATCGCGGCCTATCACGCGGACGTGCACACCGGCCTGAGCCGGAGCCCGGCTGCGCAGTGGACCAGCAGCACCGACGCCGATACCGCTCTGGCGAGCTCGACAGTGGTGGATGAGACCGCATTCTTAGTGGACTTCCTCCCCGTCATCCGGCGCCGACTGACCCGGACAGGGTTCGTCATCGACCACATCCAGTACTTCTCGAACGCGCTGAAACCATGGATCGCCAGGCGAGAGAAGTTGGGTCAGTTCGTTATCCGGCGTGATCCACGTGATCTGAGCAGGGTGTGGGTCCTGGACCCCGACAGCGGCGGCGGGTACGTCGAGGTGCCATACCGGACGATGTCACATCCGGCCGTGACAGCGTGGGAACACCGGGCAGCGGTGGTGCGCCTTCGAGAACAAGGCCGAGCAAGTATCGACGAACACGCTCTGTTCGCGATGATCGAGCAGATGCGTCAGATAGCCACGTCCGCACAGAGGTACACCAAGCGGGCCCGCCGTAATCGCACTCGCCGTTCTCATCTGAGCAGCATCACCACACCACCGGACACGCAGAGCCCGCCCGAGCTCGGCCCAGGCACCGACGACGTGCCGGTTCCGATCTTCGACGACATCGAAGAGTGGTGAATGGATGAACCACGACCCCCGAAACGCTCCCGCCGGCGACGATGACGACCGTAGTTGCGAAGACATCGACGTCGTTCGTGCGGACCTCACCCACCTGCGAAGTTCGGTCAGATCGATTGCGGTTCTTCCTGCCGCGCAACGCATCAGGCATATTCGTACTGAACGGTGGATCGGGTATCCGCGTGCACGGTCGGTGATCGAGCATCTTGAGACGTTGCTGGTGTGGCCGGATCGGCAACGTATGCCGAACGTGCTTCTGATCGGACCGACGAACAACGGCAAGTCGATGATCATCGAGAAGTTCCGGCGTGCGCACCCTGCTGTCAGCTTGCCCGATCGCGAGCAGATACCGGTGTTGTGTATGCAGATGCCTCCAGACCCAGCACCCGCACGGTTCTACCTGGCGATGCTTGCTGCACTCGGAACGCCGATCCGCCCGCGGAGCCGAGTCCACGAACTCGAACAGCAAGCAATCTCGCTGCTGCGAGCGACCGGGGTTCGGATGCTGATCATCGACGAGCTCCACAATGTTCTCGCCGGCCGCGACAACGTGCGCCGAGAATTCCTGAACCTGTTGCGGTTTCTAGGCAACGAACTGCGGATTCCTCTTGTCGGAGTGGGCACCCGAGAGGCGTACCTCGCGATCCGTAGTGATGCACAGTTGGAGAACCGTTTTCACCCCATGACGCTGCCGATCTGGACCAACGACATCGACACCCGCTCCCTGCTGGCGAGCTTCACCGCCAGCTTCCCGTTGCGTGCGCCCTCGCACCTGACGTCGGCGGAGATGACCGATTACCTCCTCACCCGGTGTGAGGGCACCATCGGCGAACTGGCCACGCTGTTGACCGCGGCCGCAGTGACCGCAATAGAGGCTGGCGAGGAAGCGATCACCTCGCAGGTGCTGACGCAGACTGCCTACTCCGGGCCCACCGAACGCCGTCGCCACTTCGAACGGCATCTGGCATGACATCAGCCGATGCCTCGCCAGCGCCTACAGCGTTCGACCACAGTGGGCATCCGCGGTGGCCGCTGCACCCGCAACCATTACCTGGTGAGACTCTGATGTCGTGGCTTGCCCGGACTAGCAGACTGTATTCGTTGATCGGTACAGCGGATCTTCTCGACGGGCTCGGTGTCGACACTTCGGGCGTGGACCTCGACCGCTACACACCCGAGCCGGTGCTATCCGCGCTTGCCCAGAGGAGCACCTGCACAGCGGAACGGCTGCGTGAGATGACGTTGGCGGGCGGTACGCCCTGGCTGCTCGACAGCACCGACCCCGGCGGATGCGACTTCGACACCTACGTCCATCAGTTCTCTGTCCTACTACCGGCGGGTCTGGCAAGGTCAGATCGACGTCGACGCGCACCGCCCGCCGGCACGTGGCTTCCCTGGGTGAGCAAGCTCGATACGCGGGCATGCCCCTTGTGTATCGACGACCTCGACACAGACGCCGACATCGCGGTCATGATGGCTCATCAGTACCCGATGCTGACCAGCTGCACGAAACACCTCTGCCGGCTCGAATTCTGTGCTGTCATACCCGGCCGACTGGTCTTTTGGGACAGGACACCGCCAGGCTCGGACGAACACGCACCACCGATACCCGTACCGGCAGTCGTCGCAGAAATCGACAGACGCACCGCCGTCGCGTTGACGTGCGGGTCGGTCGAGCTCGGCGGAGGCCGTGTTCATGCCGGAGTGTGGTTCAGGCTGCTGCGTACCGTCGTCGACGAGGTATCGACACCGCTGGTCCGCACCGGATGGTGGGCGAAGCCACTGAGCGCGATCTGGAAGTCCACCGGCCATTCTCGCCCGCTGCGGACATCGTGGGTTCCGTTCGAGCAACTGCGGTGTGACGAGCAAGCGAAGGTTTTGTTTGCTGCCGCGACCGCGATCAATGCGGTCGAGAACGATGAGATAGCCGCGAGCGGTGCTGATGCCTGCTTGCTGCGGCCGCGACGGTACGAGCCGGTCGATCCGGGGGCCGCTCCGACGAGGTCTCGCAGTCCGGTACCCGCCCGCAGCGCTTGGGACGGTGTGATTGCGGCGATCGATGCCGCTGTCGCCGCCGCCCGCGTCGACAGCGATGCCGCCCGATCTTTGTTCGGATTCGCTCGAACGGGGTGCCGCACCGAAGATGACGTCGATGAGCTGGCCTATGCCTTCGTCGAGCTCGGTATTCGACTGGACTGGGACTGAAGCGCGCTAGATCGCAATCGCCACACGTTTCTCTGCGCTTTCAGGCGGAATTCGATCGCACCCTGTAGTCACCCACGGTTTGTGTGCGGTGACCCACGAGAATTTTCCTTCCCGCACCGTCTTCGATGAATCGCCAGGTGAGCGTGTTTTGAATCCGAAAACTGTGTCGGAGGTGCCCGATACAGTTCTGCCCATGACAGAACGCCAGCTCACCGGCGGCTCGGCCGCGATTCCAGCTGTCTTGCCGGGCGGTACTGCGGCCGTGTTTCCGGATTTGCCGCCCGAGGTTGCGGCTCGGATCGAGCGATCGATGGCCGCGTCACGCTCCGCGGGGACCCGGCGGGCCTACGCTTCGGCGTGGCGACGCTTCGAGACCTGGTGCGCCGCCACCGGACATATCTCGTTGCCGGCGCACCCTGCGACGGTGGCTGCCTATCTCGTTGGAGCGGCCGACACACTCACAGTCGAGGGAACGCGGGCATATGCACCGTCGACGTTCGGTAAATGGGTTGCCGCGATCGCCGATAGTCACCGCGCTACTGGCCACGACAACCCGTGCGGCCACGAGATGGTGCGCGCCACCGTTTCCGGTATCCGACGGGATTACGCGTCGGCGGGGGAGCGACCCCGCAATCCGCGTGCGCCTCTGTTGACTTCCGACATCACCACGATCGTCGACCACGCGCGTCGCAGTTCGATCGGGTGGGCGTCGGAGGTCCTCGAACGGCGTGACACCGCGCTGCTGCTGATGGGCTACACCGGCGCGTTTCGGCGGGGTGAACTCGTCGCTCTCGAGTGTCGTGATATCCGCCGCGACCGTCTCGACGGCGCGCACGTACGTATCCGCAAATCGAAGACAGACCAGGACGGTGCCGGTGCAGTGAAGGCATTACCGTTCACTGGCCGCCACGAGTCATGTCCGGTCTGTGCGTGGGTGCGGTGGCTTCAGGTCGTCGCCGCGTTCGACTCCGGGGGCAGAGTCGAGGTCATTCGACTGCTCTCTCGCGCAGTGGAATTCGAGTCTCATATCTGCCTCGGCACCCTTCCTGCAGCCGAGAAACGGTCCCCTCTGTTTCGGTCTGTCCGCAAGAACGGAAACATCTCCGATACGCCGCTGTCCGGGGCTGCGGTACATGCGGCGATCCGTCGACGAGCTACTCGAGCTGGATACGACCCCGACACCGTCGCCCAATTCGGCGGGCATTCTCTGCGTGCAGGATTCGTCACGCAAGCCTTTCGCAACGGTGCCGATGCGCACACGATCATGCGCCAGACCGGGCACACCACACCCGCAATGGTCGAAACATATGCCCGCGAGCACGCACCTCTGGTCGGCAACGCGGTCACCGAACTCGGTCTATGACCGGGCGCGTGACTGCATCTGTGAGCGGCGACGGGGCGACCGAGGCAGATGCTGACCACGATGACCGCGCCGGTTCGATACGGCCAGCGGATATCGCGAACGCGGCGGTGCCGAAGCGCGATCGGCACACGTGGTCACTGTTCGAGGACTGGTGCACCGCCCATGACGAACCACCACTGGCGGCCTCTCCGGAGTCACTTGCTCGGTTCCTCCACGCGCACCCCGCCGCGTCGACGACCCAACGCCGCCGGATCGCGGTGATCGACGCCGCCCATTCCCGGCACCTGTTACCCCCTCCGGGGCGCGCGGAGGCTGTCCGGGCTGCGCTGGACGTGGCGCGCACGGCGCGCCTGCACGAGCTGGCAGCCGTGATCGGCGGAATCATCGCGCGTCTCCCCGAATCCGGTTGGCCGTCAGCACTGTTCGCGCGGCGAGATGCCCTCGTCCTGGTCGTTGCCTCGACCGGTCTGCCGTACACCCAGATCGCGGCCCTGCGGGCATGCGACGTCACCGCCGATCCGAGGATCGACGCCCTTCGTATCGACTCAGGCCGCGGCGTTCATATCCTCACCTCCCTCGCACTGACGGGGACGGGTATCTCGCCGCGGATGGTGTACCAGCGCTGGTTGGAGGTGCTCGGCCATCACGCGCGGTATCCGAGCACCCGAATGCTCGCCGACGCTCTCGATGCCGTGGGCGGCACCGGAATCGGAGGATACGACCGGTACGTCGATTCGGCCGATCGACAGCCGCTGTCGACTGCGATCGACCGGTGGGGTCACACCCCGTTGACTGCGACCCCGCTCACGTCGCGTGCGGTCGCCGGCATCGTGCGAGCGCACCTGGACGGACGTGCGCCCACCCGCCTGCAGCCCACTGCGCGGTCACAACAGCCGGAGCGGATCGCGGCATCGGATCCAGTACCGCGGGTCGTGCTCGACCCCGGCTACTACGAACGCGGAACGCTTGCGCGTAGACACGCCCACGGTCTTCTCGATGACGTGGACTCTGTCCTCGCTGATGTCGAAATCCGCGCGGACAGCCTGTTGGAAGCACTCGTCGACTTTCTCGAATCGGAGACCACACGCGTGCCGGCCGACACCGTCGAGTGACAAGTGGTTCGTACTCGAGTTTGCACAAACTCTTCGTTCTCACGGCGGCGACGTCTCCGAACTCTCCGCGATGAAGATCGATCAGTCCGCGGACGAACGGAGGCATCGATCTCGACCCCGCGTTCTGTGGGATCTACGTCGAATCCGCGTCGTCCGAGAGTGGCGGGTTTCGGAAATCTTTCGGAGAGCGTCCGGTCCAGCGTTTGAAGGCGTGAGAGAAGTTGGCGAGGTCGCTGTATCCGAGTTCAGTAGCGATCTCGCTGACCGAAACCGATCGGTCGAGGAGCCGTAGCATCGCGTGCTCGTACAGCAGCGATTGGCGCACCTTGCTGTAGGTGGTTCCTTCTTCGGCAAGCCGCCGTTTCAACGTGCTGCTCGACATCGACAATGCCTGTGCAACACCATGGTTGGTTCGCTGTCCGAGGTCCTTCTCCAACAGTTGCCTCACCTTCTCCGTAGATGACATGGACCCACTTCGCTGGGCGAGTGTTCGCTGCAGATCAGCGATAGCGAGTCGATATGCGAGAGGGTCCGAGAACCGACAAGCCTTGTTGAGGGTGTCCTCGGGTACGTGGACGAAGGAAATCGGAGCGTCGAAGAATCGGCGATTCGACCCCGGACCTTCGTCGTGGCTCACCACCTCGGCCGGCTCCGGCCAGCTCAGATGGAGTGTCACCGGCGATATGTCACCGGCGAGCATGTCCAGCAGTCGTAGTAACGCCGACCCACCGTAGGTGATGACCAAGCAGTCCAGTGCGGAATCGCCTGTATGCGCAGTGAGCCCGACGATCAGACCGTAGTCGCCAGTATGGAACTGCGACTTCAACGCCGTGGAGATCAATGGCAGGTATGTCAGGAGATCGACGATCTCGGCGACCGAACCAGCACTGATCAAAGGTGAACTCAGAGGCCCGAACGATGTCAACTGGGCCTGCTCGGCAAACGCAAATCCGAGTCGAGTGGCCTGGGCGATATCGAGTTCGGGGTAGACCTCCCGAAACCACCGTATCGGTGCCTGAACGTCATGCTGAATGAGCGTCGCTTCACTGGTTCCTTCGCGGTGCATGATCGCACGAAGCCGCGCGGCGGCGTCCGGGTCGAGTGCGCGGCGTTCGAGCAACTGCACGAACGCAAGCGGCGGCACACCCTCATCGCTCAGCTTCACGGTGACCCCTTTGACCCGAATTCACAAGTTTATGACTCCACCGAACATAGCCGTCACCCGCGTTCGCGACGACACTTTCCTCAATCACGCCGGAAACGAGGAGTTGACATGGCAGCTGTAACTTTCGTCGCCCACGATGGTGAGAAGCACGAGGCGGCTCTGGTCGAAGGTCGATCGCTGATGCAGATTGCAACCGACAATGCTGTGCCGGGGATCGATGGAGACTGTGGAGGGGAAACGGCCTGTGGCACCTGCCATGTGATCGTCGACCCGCAGTGGTCAACAGAGGTGGGTCTGTCCGGCGCCGACGAGGAGGAGATGCTGGCGATGAACCCCGAGCGTGAACCCACTTCTCGGTTGTCGTGCCAGATGGTGGCCTCGGAAGCGTGGGATGGCCTGATCGTTCGAACACCTGAATTCCAACTGTGATATGCGAAAGGCAGGCACGACAGCATGAAAGTTTCTGAGTCGATCACCGACAAGGTCCAGTCGACCATCCCGATAGGCCTGCAGATCCAGGGCGCTCATCTGTACGACAAGACCCGACGGTGGGTGACTGGAACGAATGGCAAGAAGATCTTCGTCGAAAGTCCCATCCCACCGGTCGAGGATGTCGAGCTCGCCGACATCGACCTCAGTAACCCCTTCCTTTACAGACAAGGGCGGTGGCAGTCGTACTTCGAACGGGTGCGCAACGAGGCACCGGTTCACTACCAACCCAACAGTCCGTTCGGCCCGTTCTGGTCGGTCACGCGCCATGCCGATATCGTGGCCGTCGACAAAAATCATGCGCTGTTTTCCGCCGAGCCGTTCATCGTCATCGGCGTCCCGCCCCGGTTTCTCGATATCGAGATGTTCATCGCGATGGACCCACCACGCCACGACAGACAGAGGGCTGCCGTCCAAGGCGTGGTCGCACCGAAGAACCTCCGGGAGATGGAGGGACTCATCCGATCACGCGTGCAGGAGGTGCTGGACGACCTCCCCTTGAACGAGCCGTTCGACTGGGTTCAGAATGTCTCGATCGAGTTGACAGCTCGGATGCTCGCAACTCTTCTGGATTTCCCCTACGAACAACGCCGCAAACTCGTCTACTGGTCTGATCTGGCAACCTCGATGGAGCAAGCCAACGGTGGGCCCTCGGACAACGACGAGGTGTTTGAAGGCATGCGTGACATGGCCCGTGGCCTCAGCGCTCTCTGGCATGACAAAGCAGCCAGGAGGTCTGTAGGGGAAGAGTCCGGTTTCGATCTGATCACCATGTTGCAGAGCAACGAGGACACCAAGGATCTGATCGATCGTCCGATGGAATTTCTGGGCAACCTCGTACTGCTGATCGTCGGTGGCAACGACACGACGCGAAACTCGATGAGCGGTGGCGTTCTTGCGTTGAACCAATTCCCCGACCAGTTCGAGAAACTGAAGGCCAATCCCGATTTGATCCCCAACATGAACTCGGAAATCATCCGATGGCAAACACCATTGGCGTACATGCGCCGAATCGCCAAAGCCGACACCGTTCTGAACGGACAATTCATCCGCAAGGGCGACAAACTGGTGATGTGGTACGCCTCGGGTAACCGCGACGAACGCGTTTTCGAGAATCCTGATGATTTCATCATCGATCGCGCCAATGCGCGCAATCACATCGCGTTCGGATTCGGTGTACACCGGTGTATGGGCAATCGACTGGCCGAAATGCAGCTGCGGATTCTGTGGGAGGAGTTGCTTCCCCGCTTCGAGAACATCGAGGTCGTCGGCGACCCCGAGTACGTTCAGTCGAATTTCGTGCGGGGCATCAGCAAGATGATGGTGCGCCTGACGCCTACTTCCAGCGCATGACATCGCAACGGGCGATCATCGTCGGCGCAAGCCATGCTGGGGCACAACTGGCAGCAAGTTTGCGCCAAGAGGGTTGGACAGGCGACATCGTCCTCATCGGTAACGAGTCTGCCACTCCCTATCAACGCCCCCCGCTGTCGAAGGCATACCTGGCGGGCAAATGCGTACTCGACGACATCGCCATTCGCAGCACGGACTTCTACTCCAAGCAAGGTATTCAGCTTCTGAACGCGCAGGTGGAGGCCATCGCTCGGTCGGAAGGCAACGTCGTTCTCGACACCGGCGAGAAGCTGGCCTACGACAAGCTCGCGCTGTGCACGGGAGCCCGTCCTCGTCGGCTCACCGTTCCCGGGGCCGATCTCCACGGGGTGTACTACCTGCGCACCGCAGCGGACGTCGAGAGGATCCGTATGGCCACCAGCCCTGGTCGGCGGGTGGTGATCGTCGGAGGCGGCTACATCGGACTCGAGACAGCGGCATCGCTGCGCGTACTGGGCGTACAGGTCACAGTCCTCGAGGCAGCTGGGCGTGTGCTCGAGCGGGTCACTGCCCCCGACGTATCGACGTTCTTCGAGCGGATACATCGCGAGCAGGGAGTCGACATCAGAACGAACGCGATGGTCGAGGGCCTGTCCGGTGACCGTGAGGTTCGTGAAGTCACCTTGGCCAGCGGGGAATCGATCCCCGCAGATCTGGTCATCGTCGGTGTCGGCGTCGAGCCGAACACCGACCTCGCCGCCGATGCGGGTCTTGTCATCGACAACGGCATCGTGATCGACGATCACACTCGGACCAACGACCCCGACATCATGGCGGCGGGGGACTGCGCGAGCCACGACATGGCCCGTTACGGCCGTCGACTACGGTTGGAGTCCGTCTCGAGCGCAGGAGAGCAGGCCAAAGTCGCTGCCTCGACCGCCTGCGGGAAGTCCAGAAAAATCGAAGCGTTGCCGTGGTTCTGGTCAGATCAGTATCACTTCAAGCTGCAGATCGCCGGCCTCAACACCGGATACGACGAAGTGGTTCTCAGCGGTGACCCCACCCGCGACAGTGACTTCAGTTGCTTCTATCTCCAGGCCGGTGAGCTCATTGCCGCCGACTGCATAGGTCGCCCGCGCGAGTTCATGTACAGCAAACGGGTGATCGCCCAGCGACTCCCCGTCCAACGCGAAGACCTGATGCTCGGCGGACTCGCGCGCAACTGACCGATCCTTCGGTCGTTGTGCACACAACAGCAACCGGTTGCTCACAGAAGGAAACATCAGCGATGACCATGACAGACCGCCCGCCCGGGGCACATACGAAGCAGCCACCACACGCGTACCTGGGAGCAACTGACTTCCTCGACATCGAGCACGAATCCGTGCGGGCGTTCACCGCCGCTGCAATCGGGGATGCGAGCAGCGACCGTGACAAGGCCAGACGCCTCTTCGCCGCCGTCCGCGACCAGATCTGGTACGACCCGTACACCGTGTCGGACGATCCGGCCCACTACCGAGCGAGCTTCGTCCTCGAGACCGGGCGCGCTTACTGCGTCCCGAAAGCGGTGCTCTTGACCGCAGTGTGCCGGGCGGCGGGTATCCCGGCACTGCTCGGCTTCGCCGACGTCCGAAATCACCTGCAGACCGAGGCGTTGCGCGCGCTGATGGGCGGCACCGACCTGTTCGTCTACCACGGCTACAGTCGCCTCTACATCGAGGGCCGGTGGTTGAAGGCCACGCCGGCTTTCAATGTCGAGTTGTGCGCTCGTTTCGGCGTGCCACCAGTGGAATTCGACGGCGATCGCGATGCTCTCATGCATGCCTTCACCGCAGACGGAGCCCAGCACATGGAGTATGTCCGCGAGCGAGGAGTCTTCGACGACCTACCCTTGGACGCGATCTTGACGGTGCTTCGGCGCGCCTACGGACCGAAGATCTTCACGGGCGCTCACCCACTCGACGAGGCTTTCACCGGCACACCCGATCGCCGCACCCGGCCGTACGAAAATCCGGGGATCGAAACCCGCCGCGGGGGTCTCGATGAACACAAGCGGTGAGAACATACGCCCTGAACCCCGTATCGCGGCCGACTGCCGATCGGTCGGAGCCCTCTCCGCGACAACCGTCGGTCGTGAACACTCGGACTACCTCGGACACCCTCGAATCGGGTGAGCCGATACCTGCTGGCAGAGCTGTGCCACATGACTCTCTCGTCGGCGTGGCCGTGTCCTGGCCGACACCGGAAGTAACCCGAACAGACGAGACCCGCTCTTCCTCTGGGGTTGCGGCTGCGCGCGATCAACGACCGATCCGAACGCCTCCCCAGGGCCGAGACGCCGCGCGATACCCATATCCCTCTTCCGTGTGCGCAGCTACTACCGCGAGAGCGGGCCGAACGGCGTATCCCGATGTCGCATATCTATGCAAGGAGCGCAGCATGATGAACAACGCACCTCACACCCCCGCCAGGACCGTGGCGATCACAGGTGGAGCTCGCGGCATCGGCTATCAGACAGCGAAGGAGTTGATTCGACGAGGCCACCGGGTCGCCATCGGAGACATCGACGAGACACGTGCGAAGGAGGCCGCCGCCGAACTCGGGGTGAAGGTCGTCACCCGACTCGACGTCACCGAACCTGACTCGTTCACAACGTTTCTGGACCTGGTCGAACGTGAACTCGGACCCCTCGACATCCTGATCAACAACGCGGGCATCATGCCTACCGGCCACGCCCACGAAGAGGACGATGCAGTAACCCGGCGGCAAGTCGAGATCAACGTCCTGGGGGTCATCTTCGGGACCAAACTGGCTCTTCAGCGAATGCTGCCGCGCCGCACCGGACACATCATCAACACTGCGTCATTGGCCGGCGAGCTCGCGGTACCTGGTTTGGCGACCTACTGCGCTACCAAGTTCGCAGTCATCGGATTCACAGAGGCCGCACGACTGGAGTACCGCAAGTCAGGGGTTCGACTGTCCACAGTCCGCCCGACGTTCACCAACACCGAACTCGTCGCCGGAACCGCCGGCGCAAAGGGATTACGCAACGCCGAGCCGGAGGAGATCGCCCGCGCGACAGCAGATCTGATCGAGTATCCACGCCCCTTCGTCCGCGTCACCCGTCTCGCAGGCGCAATGGTCGCGGCGGTGAAATTCGTCCCCCGGCGGTTGGCGACCGGACTGGGTGCGGCCCTGAACACAGATTCGGTGTTCCTCGCGGACGTGGACATGGCTGCTCGCCGAACGTATCTCGACAGAATCCAGAACAGCTGAGCGTGCCGACACGCGCGCTCGACCAGCCACCCGAAAGGCAGCCACAGTGACCCACACGACTCTGATCGAGAACTATCCCCACCGGATGGGAGGGCACTGCGGGTCAGGTGCAATGCGAGACCTTCTCCATTGGCACGGTCTGGGATGGGACGGACCACCCGACGAGGGGTTGGTGTTCGCACTGGGTGGTGATCTCGGTTTGTCCTACCTGCGATCGGCCGACCTGGTCCCACCGATATACCTGGTCGGCCGCGGTGCCGACTTCGAGATCGACTTGCCGCGCAGGCTCGGCGGACAAGTCGAGGTTCTCACGACCGACGATCCCGCTGAGGGATGGTCATGGGTTCGCGACGACATCGATGCGGGACGACCCAGCCTGGTCTGGGCCGATATCGCTGAACTGCCCTACCTACGGGTGAAACTGCAGATGAGTCGCCACGACATCGTGGTGATCGGCTACGACGAGATCGGGGGGACTGCCTCGGTCGTCGACAACGATCGGGCCGACGTGCAGGAGATCCCGCTCGACGCGCTGGCTCGGGCGCGATCCTCCACCTCGTTCCCACAACCGACACGTCACTGCACGTACCGAATCACATGGCCACAGACACTGCCGCCCGTGTCGACTGCCGCGGCCGCGGCCTTTGCCCGATCCGCCGCCAGCATGCGCGTCCCATCGACACCGGGAATAGCCGACCACGTACCAGCGGCCGGTGCCGAAGGATTGGCCGCGGTCGACCAGCTGGCAACCGACGTCAAGAGCTGGGTCGACCTTCCGCCCAATGACCTCGAGACGCTGCTGTTCAGTCTCGGTATCTTCATCGAAAAGGCCGGAACCGGAGGCGGGCTCTTTCGTCGGCTTCTCGCCGACGGCTGTACCGAGATTGCACGTCTGACCGGTGATCCCGCTACCGCAGACCTCGCGGTGGCCGCCGATCACTGCGCCCAGGCCTGGACCGAAACTGCCCGCGCCGGAATGGAACGCGGTCTCGGTGTGCGAACACGCGCAGCTGCGGTGGCCGTGTCGGCTGCCAGACTGCCTGCACTCGAGCTGATCCTGGTGGAGTCCCTGGAGTCTGCTTCACGCTCGCTGTCCGCCATCACGCGATGAGGCGCACCGTCGTTCGATGGCGCGCGGTAAACGGCGCATCGCACTGTGCTGCAGCCGCTGGTGTTGGATCGCCGCAGGCGTGCGGAGGCACCGAACGACCGAAGTTGCCGTACGGAACAGTCGAACGCCTCTCGGTGGACGCTGCATCGATGCCGTGTCGTTGCTCGGCAACAGACCCTGATCCCTGCCCCACGCCGACAACAATTCAGCCGCCGACGGAAGCCCTCGATGTAGCTCGGACCCGGAGAATGCCGTAGACACCGGCGGATCGGTGATAGATCTCAGCGATCGTGTCCCCGACGACCAGCCTGCGGATTTCCCGGTCGGAGGGTTTCCGGCCGTGGTTGTATGTCTGCGCCCGCTGCGCACTCCGCGACGACCTCCATGCAATCTTGGAATTCGATAACGAGGACATCGCGCTGGACGCCCTCCTTCAAGCGTTGGGCGCAACAAATCGACCTCAGAGCACGGTCATCTTGATGCGAGGCGCGCAGGCCTCGCCTGCGGCCGCGGAGCGGCAGAGATTGGGGTCGTCGAAGCATTCGGCCGAGGCAGGTCGGGTGTGAGATAGTTGCATTCGCGAGATGCCCTTCGTGGTGGCTGGAATGTTCCCTAGACAAGAACTATTCTCACACCATCACAGGGCATTTCGTGTTTACGCCCCAGCCAAGGGCAACCTCACCCTGGCAGGGGTCAGGTCACTCTGGTCCCATGCTCATGGCAGACGACATTCGTCGCTCGGATACCGAACCCCGAACGATGTCCACTACAGTTACGGGCAGTCCGCAAACGCGGCCTCAGAATAGTCATCTCCAGGTCCGAAATCCTCGCGGCAAATCACTTCTCTCTTTAAGCTATGTCGGCTTGGTCGATCCTTTAGTGCAGTTGACTTCTGACATAGTGCAGTTTGTCTTTTGAAACTGACAGCGGTGCAGGCCGAGCGCGCGAAGACGCGACAGACTCGGCACAGTTTTTTTCAGACAGAGAGGTCCGACCATGAAGAGAATTCCGGACGAGGTCAGCGGGTCGGCCGGCCCCGCTATCGAGAACTGGGTGCGCTCGTTCTGGGGCACGACTTCCGAGTCGCCTGATTTACCGCCCCACCACCCCGACTGTCTTGGTTGTGGGCCGCAGAACCCGCACGGCCACGCCCTGTCGGTCCAGCGTGACGAGAACGGCGTGGTGGCTCACCATGTGTTCGATCAACGTCATGTCGGGGCACCCGGGATAGCACACGGCGGCGCGGTGGCGACCGTTCTCGACGATCTGTTCGGCTTCCTGCTCTACACAGTGGGTGAGCTCGCCGTGACGCGGCGTCTCGAGCTCGACTATCTAGCGCCGGTTCTGCTCGGCACTCCCTACGTGTTGCGTGCTGCCGTTCGGTCTCGTGATGGGCGCAAACTGGATCTCACGGCCACGATGGACGATGCGCAGGGCCGCTCGGTCGCCACCGCTACTGCCCTGTTCGTGGTGGTCGAGGTCGAACACTTCATGCAGTCCCAAGCCCGAGCTCAACTCCGGGCCACAGACACGAATCACACCGAAGAATAGACACCCTGGCCGACCTCATCGACGTCCATCACCCGCGGTGGCTGTCGTTCGGCTGCGTCTACCTGGCGCAACGACGGCGAGCACGAGTGCCCCAGCGGCGGTCAGGGCCGCCAACGCCAGTGTCGCCTGACCACTTCCATGTACGAATGCGGCTTTGGCGAACTCGGCCAGCGGCTGGCCAGCTGGTCCTGCGCGGTCGGCGACCTGCAATGCGGCGGCCAGAGAATCGGCCACCGGACCACGGGCTGGCTCGGGTAGCTGGGGCAGAGCCGGCTGGATGTGCTGAACGTAACCGGCCGCGAGCACGCTACCGGCTACCGCAATCCCAATCGCGGCACCGATTTCGCGAGCCGCGTCGTTGACCGCGGCAGCCACCCCGTGCTTGGCCTCTGGAGTGTCCGAGACGATGGCGAAAGTCGCAGGAGCGGTACACAACCCCAAACCCGCGCTCATGATGAGCAGGGGCCACAGCAGGTCAGGGTAAGTCGCAGCGACGGTCAGTCTGCTCACCATCACCAGTCCCGCCGCGATGGTGAGCAGACCTACAGTGGTCATCACCCGCAGCCCAACAATGTTCGACAGCCAGGGTGCAATCACCGAGATCACGATGAGCGGCACGACCATAGGGGTCAACGCCAACGCGGCGGTGAGCGGTCCATAACCGAGAATCAACTGCAGATACTGCACCAACAGCAAGAACACCCCGAAGGTCACCAGAAATTGGATACAGACAGACAGCGCGCCGGCACCGAAACCACGGCGGGCGAACAACCGGACATCGAGTAGCGGTGCCGAGGAACGTAGTTCTACGACGACGAACACCACAACTGCGAACAAGCCCACCGCAGTGCTGATGGCGACGAGCGAATCCGACCAGCCACGGGCCGGAACCTCGATCACAGCGAAGACGATCGCCCCGACTGCCACAACTACGGTCACAGCGCCCACCCAATCGACCGGTGGATGCTCCTGCTGGCGGGACTCCGCGATACTGCATGCCAACCCGGCCAGAACCGCTCCGGCGACGGTCAACCCGACGAACACCGAGGTCCACGACCACTGCTCGAGCAGCACTCCAGCCCCGAGGATGCCCAGGACCGCCCCGGATCCAGCAACCCCGGCCCACACCCCTACAGCGCGACCGCGATGCGCCGGTGGAAATCCCGCGGTCAGTATCGACAGCGTCGAGGGCATGACCAGCGCCGCACCCGCCCCAGCCAACGCGCGAGCAGCGATCAGCCACGCCGGGTCAGCAAGAAACAAGGGCAATGCCGACGCGAAAGCGAACAACGCCAACCCCGCCACGAGCACCCCCCGGCGACCGTAACGATCACCGATCGCACCGGCAGGCAGAACGAAGCACGCCAATACCAACGTATAACCGTCGACTATCCAGGTAAGTTGAGCTTGCGTCGCCCCTGTCGCGACCGCGATCTGTGGCAACGCTGAATACAATGCCGCCATTGCGGCCACCACCAACGCGACCGCCATGCACGACACAATCAACATCCACCACTGGGCGCCGCTCCATCGAGCGACGCCGGCAGAGTCGGATCCACGTTCGTTCATGGCCAGCCTCCCAGTTCGAGACCGGTCGTCTCGGTACGAGACTATTAGTATCATAACTCTGTGGGTGTGACAGAATGGTCATGCGAGGAGATATTTTGTCAGTCAAATGGAGCGGAGCCCGTTCATGGTCGACCCTCTCGTTGCAGCCGAGGGCCCGGCCGATCCCCGGCTGGCGCGCTCACGTAACCGGTTACTCGAAGCTGCCGGTCAGCTGCTGTCCACCGGCGGTGTCGAGGCGGTCACCGTGGAGGCGGTCACCCGCATGTCGAAGGTTGCGCGTGCCACGCTGTACCGACACTTCGGAAGTACCACCGACCTGCTCGCGGCAACCTTCGAGCGACTACTACCCCCAGTCGACACCGATATCGATACCGGTCCGCTACGCGAACGTCTGATTTCGTTGCTCACCACCCAAGCCGACCTCATCGACCAAGCTCCGGTGCAGATGACCACGCTGGCGTGGCTGGCAATGGGACCCGTCAACAGCGGCGACGCCAGTCGGCGCGATCTCGATCCTGGCGCGGTGGTCTCACTTCGGGCACGTGTCATAGAGCAATACCGCAAGTCCCTGGATCAGATCCTGACGGCCCCTGACGCCCGCGATGTGCTCGGCGAGCTCGACACCACCTTCGCCCTCATTCAGCTCCTCGGACCGATAGTGTTCGCTCGCCTTACAGGACTGCGTCACATCCACACCGACGACTGCATCCGCATCGTCGACAACTTTCTCGCCGCCCATGCCACAAGTGTCGGATCGAGCACTTCGCGCGACAATAGTCGTACGTGGCCGGCCACGACGCCAGACCCGCAGTTCAACGAAGGCCAGTAAGGCTTGACGGAAAACCACACCATCACTGCGCTAACCAGTCAGGGATCGCGGCGCTCATCGGATGCAACCTAACGTGGGCATAAGAACTCAGAGTTGCAGGAGACTTCTGAAATCGTGCAGCCGACTTCTGAAACTGACACTCTCATCGCTTGATTCGGCGAGTCTTGTCTCATGACTCGTGTCGGCGATCTATGTAAAGCGGGCGGCGTTCGCGTTACGCTGAGGCATGGCCACGATCGGTTACGCCCGCGTCTCGACCCGAGACCAGAATCCGGACGGCCAGACCGATGCACTCGAAGCGGCAGGCTGCGACAAGATCTTCGTCGAACACGCATCCGGCACCCTGGCGAAAAGGCCGGCGCTGACGGAGGCCCTTGGGTATCTACGCGAGGGCGACTCGCTCGTGGTGACAAAGCTTGACCGGCTCGGCCGATCGGTCCGAAACCTCAAACAAGTCGCGGACGAGCTCCAGCAGCGTGGGGTCGGGTTGAAGGCCCTGTCGCAGGGCATCGACACCACCACTCCGGGTGGCCGTTTGTTCTTCCACATGCTCGCGGCGATCGCGGAGTTCGAGCACGATCTCATCGTGGAACGCACTCACGACGGCCTTGCGGCCGCCCGTGCCCGCGGGCGCAAGGGTGGCCCGAAGTTCAAGATGACGCCGACGAAGATCCGGCAGGCCCGGGCGATGTATGACGAAGGAGGCCACACCGTGCAGGAGATTGCCGACACGTTCGGGGTGTCCCGGCCCACTATCTATCGGCACTTGGCCGAGCACGTCGAGCGGGCCTGACGAGGGATCATGGCGCACCTCAGCGACCGGCAGAAGGCCGAGCTTGTGCGCCAACACCAGGACGGTGTGCCGTGGACGCGTCTTGCGGAGCAATCCGGCGTTGCGGTGCGGACCTTGCAACGGTGGGCAGCTCGGATGGAGACGGGACGGCTCGCGAGAGCAACTCGCAGCGATAAGGGATCGACTCGCACTGCCGCCGAACTTGTCACCGCAATCGAGGCACTTGCTGTGCGCCGGCCCGCGCCGACGATCGCGTATATCCACCGTCGCATCGGTGACATCGCCCGGGACCGCGGATTGCCGACCCCGGGATACACCACGGTCCGCGAGATCGTGCACGCGCTCGACCCGGGCCTGACGGCCCTCGCGGACGGCGGGGACGCGGCGTACCGCGACAAGTTCGAGCTGGTCTACCGCCGCACGACCTCCGCGCCGAATGAGCAGTGGCAGATGGACCACACCCTGCTCGACGTGATGATCCTCAACGACCGGCAGCAACCCGTCCGACCCTGGCTCACAATCGTGCTCGACGACTACTCGCGAGCGATCGCCGGCTACGCGCTCGGCGTCTCAGCACCCACGGCCGAGCATTCCGCACTGGCGATCCATCAAGCGGTCGCTCGGAAACGAAACCCGAAGTGGGTGGTATCCGGGCTCCCGGACGTCCTCTACAGCGATCACGGGTCCGATTTCACCTCGACCAGGATCGAACACGTCTGCCTCGACCTACACGTGCGCCTGATTCACTCCCGGGTCGGCGTTCCGCAGGGGCGCGGCAAGATCGAACGGTTCTACCGCACCATCACGACCGAGCTGCTGCCGCACCTGCCCGGCTTCATCCCGCACGGCACCGGCGGTGCACCCGTCAGCGACCCCACGCTGACCTTGCATCAACTCGATGACGTGCTCGAGCGATTCATCGTCAACGAGTACAACGAACGACCACATTCAGCGACCGGCGCAGCCCCGCATAATCGCTGGCGCAGCGACAGCTTCATCCCTCGAATGCCCGCCCACCCGGAAGACATCGATTCGCTCCTGCTGACTGCCGCGGCAACGCGACGTGTGCAACGCGACGGCATCCGCTTCGCATCGACCCGATACATCTCACCGGTCCTCGCCGCATACGTCGGCGAAGACGTCACGGTGCGGTACGACCCCCGCGACCTGGGCGAAGTGCGAGTGTTCCACGACAACACGTTCTTGTGTCGCGCGATCGCCCCCGAACGCTCCTCCGAGACCGTGTCCTTCACCGACCTGCAGGCGGCGCGCAACACGCAACGCCGCGCCCTGAAACAGCAGCTCCGCGAGCTCACCACTCACGCTCGCTCACTACCTGAAGACACCCGCCACCGCCCCGAGATACCGCCGGTACCGGAGAGCGCACCCGACCGCGCAACGCCGCCCCCGGCCCGACACGGATTGAGGACCTATGCCAATGGCTGAGCCAGACGACGGCAAACCTCGCTCCGTGCTCTTCGAACCAGGCGACGACGGGCGCCGGTTCCTCAGCGGGTACTTCGACGAATTCAAGGAGGCAGCGCCACCGCACGCAGACACGCGGGCGGCGTTCGTGACCACGCGGGAGCATCGCCGGTTCCAGGAGTTCGCAGACACCGTCCGCTCCCACCGTTACATCGGGCTTTGCTACGGGCCACCCGGGATCGGCAAGACGCTCTCTGCTCGCCACTACGCTGGCACCGACGAGTGGGAGCAGTGGCACCCGCTCTCGCGCAGCACCGGTGCCCTGCCGCCCGTGCCCGAAGCGGTTCAACGAAGCAGAACCGCGTTTTTCACCCCTACCGTCGCCGCGACCATCAAGCAGATCGATCAAGGCCTGCCCCGGGCCTGCCAGCACATCTCCTGGGCCATCGACTACGCTCAGCACGGCCACGTCGACCCCTACGTTCACGCCGAATCCCAGCACAGCGGGAACACCGAGCTGCTCATCATCGACGAAGCCGACCGGCTCAAGACCGCAGGCCTCGAACAAGTCCGCGACTTCTATGACCGCCACCGAATGGGCGTCATCCTCATCGGCATGCCCGGCATCGAGAAACGCCTCGCCCGCTACCCCCAGCTCTACAGCCGCATCGGCTTCGCCCACGAATACCGGCCCCTCCGCAGCGACGAACTCACGGCCGTCGTCGCGCAGCGCCTCCCGGACCCCGACCCTGACGACGCAGGTCTCGCGCACACGGCAGCTCTAGCCGCGATCGTCCGCGCGACCAACGGGAACTTTCGCCTCGCCGACCGGCTCGTCACCCAGGTGAATCGCATCCTTGACATCAACAAGCGCACCCACCTCACCCCGGAGGCCGTTGACGCCGCCCAGGGGGCTCTCCTCATCGGGCGCTAAGCGCAGCTGAGACCATGACGTCCGGGCCCTTACATAGACAGAGGCCACCCCGTCCGATTCGATTGGCTGAGTTCACGGAGTGGAAGACTGAGTGCAGCTCGGCATCGAGGGGAAGCCTCCTCGCAACCCACCACAAGAAAGAAGCGTGCATGATCTCGTTGTCCGCCGCCGTCGGCATCGCTCTCATCGAGCTCGGCCTCGCTCTCACCCCCGGGCCGAACATGATGTACCTGGTCTCTCGCAGCATCAGCCAGGGATGGCGTGCCGGAATGATGTCGACGTCCGGCACGGCCGTTGGCTTCGTGGTGTACATGGTGATGGCCAACCTGGGATTGGCGGCAGTGTTCCTCGTCGTGCCGTGGCTGTTCATCGCACTGAAGGTCGCGGGGGCCGTCTACCTTCTCTGGCTCGCCTACAAGACACTTCGCCCGGGCGGGAAGTCGCTGTTCGAGACCAACGATCTTCCGCGTGACTCGTTCGGCAAGCTCTTCCGCATGGGCCTACTGACGAACCTCCTCAATCCGAAGGTCGCGATCCTCTACCTGGCGCTCATCCCGCAGTTCATCGACCCCACCGCAGGCAGCATCGTGGCCCAAGGATTCCAGCTCGGCGCGATCCAGATCCTCGTCGGCGTTGCCGTGAACGGCGCGATCATCATCGCCGCCGGATCAGTCGCCACGTTTCTACAACGCAAGCCGGCCTGGATGCGGTGGCAGAAGTGGGTCACGGGCACACTCCTGGGCGCAATCGGCGTGAAGCTTGCGATTGATGCCCCGGCGCCCGCTGTGGCCCCATAGCGGCCGCCACTTCGCCTGTCGGATGGCGTCTAAGAGCGTCCAGTTCCTGCCGGAACATCCACGTTCGCGCTCTCATCCCGGGACATTTAGCACCGCGAAAAGAACGTCACCTACAACTGCTATCTACAAACTGGGGATATACATGCTTCACAGAAGCGTCGAATACCGATCGGTTTTCGACCAAACTGGGCTCGTGCCTACGCACATGTCCAGTAACCGTTCGAACGCTGCTGGATCCAAACCTCCCAAACAGTCCGTTGCCTGGCCCTCTACCCTTTCACTATGCACCTCCCAGCACCTAGCTTCGCTTGTCCATCCGGAAAGACGAACCGCCTACAAGTACCGACAGTGCTCCCACAGCCCGAAAAGATCAATCCATCTATCCAGTCTCGAACCGATAGATTCCTGAATGACAGCGAGAAGCTACTGTTACCTGATCTCACAGCACTATCCAGCTCCACAGCCCTTTCCCTAAATGTAGGGATCCCTTTGAATACGCCGCTGCTTCAGAAACCCGACCTGGATCAATACGCATTCCTACTCGCAGAAAGAGTAAAGCAAATTTCCGGGAATCAGCTTGCAAGCGTATGGTGCACAAAAAGGAATTCAAAAATATCCACGATTTCAATTGACTCAGCCATCCCTGCGCAATCATCCAACATCGGCCAAACGGCAACACTGATAACTCGCAGGTCGTATACAAAAGAACAATTCAAAAACGAAATCCCGGACGCAATCTCCGGACTGAAACCCATTCAAGATGGGCCTGTCGCGTTGCATATATCTTACGTGACCGGGTTGCCGCGCACTTGGGCAAATCTATGGAAACCAACCATCGATGGGTTGGGCGGATTACTCGGTACACGTAACTCGTCAGAACCGCGGAAGGTAGACGCTGGTCGCATAGTGCAACTTGCCCTACATCACCGATCTGATGGACCGGAGCTGGGACATAGTGTACAAATCACTGTAACGGCGTCTTCGATCATGCCAATCACCCTTTGATGCCATCCCCTCAAATAGCGGCCTCAAATTGCGCGAATTTATCAAAGAATAAGAAACATACAAAAACCAACATTCTTAAAAAATCGAAACCTTATTCTTTCATGGGCCGCACTCTGCGCTTTCGATTGGAGGTACATCCGGGTGGGACCAGAATATCCAGAATCCGTTTCCAGTAACCACAGGGCAGCCCTCTGCGTGGCGCAGACGCTCAGCCATCTCAATGACAATACCCATCGACCTGTCAGAAAGTCCGTCCGCTTGAGCGAGGAGTCTCCGTAAAGGTACTTGGTCGAGACGTTCGATCACTTCCGACGCCGTCGGAAAATCAGGATTAACGGCGGGAAGATAGAAATAGTCTTTGTCGACACCAAAGAAGTCGGCGAGTATCGCCACGATCTCCGGAGACGGATTCGAACGCTTCCCTCGCCGCAACTGCGAAATATACGGATGCGAAATTTGGTGACCTCGGGCATTGAGCGCGTCCGCCAGCTGCACTTGCGTAATCGGGCAGCCGATCCGCGCCGAGTGGTCGAACAACGCATTCAACTGATCACTAAACATTTGGTCCTCACAGCGAAAATTAAGGGACCCGTCTCGGAAAGTAGGGACAACATGGGATCATAGTGGCTCTTCCCAGATGAGGGTGTAGGTCGGCCGGGCGCGTCGGTCCGCAGGTAGACGTCGAGGTCTCCCGACGATGGAGGTTCCTACGCCATCCATCCGAAAGACCTCGACGTGACCGACGCTACCCCGCCGGCCGGCTTCGGCCGCCCTGACCTGACCGCCTTCGCGTCTCATCCCAATCGACCCTGATCGAGTCTGCTGACCCCCTCGACGAGAACGCAGCGACATCACAGCCACCCAACCCCGACCGTCCGGGAAGCCGGGACACGTCACATGGCCTGTGCTGCGGGCGTGTCGAGTGGGTCGTCCAGGGGCGACGCAGGAGCGTCGACGCGACGTGCTGAGAGGTGGTTCCAGTCGAGCGCTAGGACACCGGCTACAGGCATGGCGATAGGTCAGGAACGGCGTCGCTCCCTACGCAGGAGGGAGCGCAGAGTCTCGGCGTTCGCGTAGCCGACC
>NZ_JBVHEH010000052.1:0-31827 GCF_055562955.1 Kitasatospora sp. NPDC015121 | reverse complement strand
CCAATGGCGAACCCCCGCTGAAGCTTGGGACGAACACCTACGATCAATTCAACAGCAACGTGTTGCTTCGACCAGTTGAATGCGCCTTGCGATCCGCGGTCGTTGTGGTGGATGAGCCCGGACAGGTCGGTAATTCCTTCTCGGCGTCGGGTCCAGATTGCGTGCTCGATGGCATCGAGCACCAGCGGTGTCGTCATTGTCGTCGCGGTGTGCCATCCGAGGATTCGGCGTGAATATGCATCGATGACGAACGCGACGTACACCCAACCCGACCACGTCGAAACATAAGTAAAGTCGGCTACTCACAACACATTTGGCGCAACCGGGTTGAACTTTCGCTGTACCAGATCGTCCGCTCGACGGCCTTGTGGATCTGCGATAGTGGTCCGTTTCGCCTTGCCTCGATGTGCACCTTCGAGCCCGAGGGCACCCATCAACCGTTCGACCGTGCACCGGGCCACGTCGATGCCTTCTCGACGCATTTCCAGCCACACCTTCCGGGCTCCGTAGACCGAATAATTCTCGGCATGTACACGGCTGACCTCGGCTTTGAGCTCTTCGTCGCGCACAGACCGTCGAGATGCAGGACGGTTGCGGGCTTCGTAGTAGGTGGACGGCGCAATAGAGCAGCCGTGCTCGCTGAGCACCCTGCACATCGGCTCGACGCCGTACTCGCTTTTGTATCGGTTGATGTAGTCGATGATCACTTGTTGTTGCGGTCGAGCTCCGCTGCGAAGAAAATCATGATATGTGGGTGATCTGACGCATCCAGTGTCAGGCTGATCATGTCGGTTGTCGGCTCGATCGAGGAGGCCCCACAATGAATGCTTTCGTCCCAGCGCTGGTCCGGCCGCCTGGCGAAATTCCACGACTCGGCGAACCACTTCTCGATGAATACCTACGCTTCGTCGCTGCGAGAGCACGAACCAACACCCTCCTGGCACAGACGTTCGACCTGAAAGTCTTCTTCACCATCATCGGCAAGGAACCGACGCAGGTGAGCACCAGCGATGTACTGGCTTTCATTCAAGCGCAACGACTTCCACGCAAAGAGAATGTGGTCCGCCTCAGCGACGGCGAATCGGGACTGGCCACCTCGACCATCAAACGTCGACTGGCGTCGATCTCCGGCCTGTTCTCCTACCTCCATGAGCGTGGGCTGGTCGAGAAGAATCCCGTGCCGCGAGGCCTCTCGACCCGGTCAGGACGCTCTCACGTTCGCGGGACCCCACTGATCAGAGCGCCGCGGCGCCTCCCACGGGTACTGAGCCCCGACGAGGTCAACGCACTATTGGCCGCGCTACGCTGCGAACGAGACCGGGCGATGGTCCTGTTGATGCTGTTCGGCGGACTACGCCGATGCGAGGTGCTGGGCTTACGGATGCCCGATGTCCGACCCGGTGAGCGACGAGTGTTCGTCGCCGCCGGCAAAGGCGGCCACCAACGCATCGTCCCGGTCGCACCGACCTTCTTCGAAAGCCTCGGCCGCTATCTCGACGCCGAACGCCCGATCGACAGTGCCACCGATCATGTCTTCGTGGTCCTCAAACGTCCCAGACGCGGCAACCCGCTTTCCGCGGCCGGTCTCGATGAAATTCTCTCCGGCGCCCGAGTTCGAGGCGGGTTACCTCATGCGACATGTCACGAACTTCGACACACCTGCTTCACCCGACTCCGCGAATCGGGGATGGCGTTGGAGGCGATTCAAGCTCAAGCCGGGCACGCATCCATCGAGTCCACACGCATCTATCTGCATCTGGCCAACGACTGGCTGATCGGCGAGTATTCCAAGGCGATGGACATTCTCGACGGCATCGCCGGTGACATCCCTGGAGATGCGAAATGAGCGTTCCGACAGACTCTTTGAGAAAACCTGAGTCAACCGCGGCCCGCACATACGTTCACGCGGTCACCAATGCACATGCCCACCGAACCCGACTCCGGGCTGTCCTGCGGTTCGAGGACAGGTTCGGTGATCTCGGCGCATGGAACGCGCTACCGGTGTCGGCGCGCATGGCAGCTTCCGACATCGTGCGCGCGTTCGTTGCCTTCGCGGCCGTCTTCGAGTCGGTGGCCGTCGATGCGATCTATGTTGTGCAATCATCATCGAAATGGGGCGCCCATCTGGCCGAACGTGAACCCGTAGCTGCTTCCACATTCCGCACGCAGGCAACAAGTTTGGGATTCTGCGAGCGCGAGGCAGGGAAGATGTGGTCCAAACTCGCGCAGATCTGTGTCATCGCCGGCGCCACGACCGAGGCGCTCACCTCGGCGGAGTATGTCGCGGCCCGGGCCCAGTTTCATTCCGCCGTAGTCGCCAAGGTCGGGCGTGCACCGAAATCGTTGAACGCGCCACTCTTTGGGCTCGATGCGCTCATGTTCCATCGCGGCCAAGGACCCCGGCCACATCCGCGCAAACGCTGGGCAGCACGATCGGTGCCCGAGATCGGTTGGGACCGCGCCGAGGAGTGCGCGCCCGTCATGGTCGCTACGATGCGCCGTTACCTCGACCAGATCGGCATCAGCCTGCGGGTCTCGTCGGTGGACTGCATCGAGACCACACTGCGCCAGTTCGCCGGCCATCTGGCCACCACCAGCGACGTAGTCTGCGTCGCCGACATCGACCGCACCCACATCGAGGCCTACAAGACCTGGTTGGCGGCACGGCCGGGGTATCGCAAGAACACGAACCTGTCCAAGACCACCATCGGCATGCGCATGGGGCACCTGAGCGCGTTCTATCAACGCATCATCGAATGGGACTATCCTGATATCCCTGCCCGAGCGCCGGTCTACTCCTCGGACCGGCCGATCAAGGACAAGCCGCTACCGCGATTCCTCGACGACGGCGCCGCCGCCAAGTTCTTGACCGCAGCCCGCAACCTGCCCGACGAGTTCGGTCGCCTCGCCATCGAAATGCTCTCACGTACCGGCATGCGCAAAGGCGAACTCCTCGACCTGACAATCGATTCGGTCGTCCAGATCGGTTCCGCCTACTGGCTCCGCATCCCCGTCGGCAAGCTCCACAACGACCGGTACGTCCCCTTGCATCCCCAACTCAAAACAATGATCGACACCTGGCTCGAGCACCGACCGGACTGGCAGGACAGTCCGCTGCTCTTCACCGACCGCGGTCGTCCGATCCCGGGCACCCGAATCGACAAGGCAGTCCAATCCGCTGCTGCCGCAGCGGGAATCGGCCACGTCCACCCTCATCAGCTGCGGCACACACTCGCGACGCAGGCCATCAACCGGGGTATGAGCCTCGAGGCGATCGCCGCATTGCTCGGGCACAAGACAATGGAGATGACGATGGTCTATGCCCGAATCGCGGACCGGACCGTTGCCGACCAATACTTCTCCGTCACAGAGAAAGTCGAAGCCCTCTACAGTAAACACGAACCCGCCGTCCTGCCTGCCGAGGACGAGCCCGCCGCGATGCGCAAACTCCGCGCCGAAGCCCACCGGCGGATGCTCGGTAACGGCTACTGCGCACGCCCAGTCGAACTCGACTGCCACTTCGAGTCGATCTGCGAGTCATGCACGTTCTTCGTCACCACCATCGAGTTTCTCCCCACCCTCACCCGTCAGCGAGACGACGCCGCAGACAAGGGCCAGATCGGGCGGCAGAAGGTCTTCGACGGACTTATCCAGCGACTCGACGACACGGGCACTTGACATCGATCACCCACATAAACCGATGCCGACTTCAGGATCTCGTTGGCACGCTTGAGTTCCCGATTCTCAGCGCGAAGCTTGCGCATTTCCGCTGCCATTTCGCTCGTCACGCCGGGCCGCTGGCCGGCGTCGGTTTGCGCTCTCCGGATCCAGTTGAGCAACGTCTGCGCTGTTCCGATACCGAGTTTGTCGGCCACGGATTCGACCGCGGCCCACTCCGACGGGTACTCGTGTTGGACCTCGGCGACCATCCGCACTGCCCGCTCACGCAGTTCGGGCGGGTACCTTTTGTTCGTTGCTGACGACATGACTCCATCTTTCCCAAAGGATGAAGTCCCCGGAAACTCCGGTGCGATTCATAGTGCGCGATTGGATGTTGTCAAGAAGGATGGGACCCCAAGGAAACGGTCTCCTGTTGACGACGGTTGAAAACTAGTCCAGAAACGACGGGTGGTCTAGTTTTCAACCGTCGTTCACATCTCCTTCATCGCTTGGGTGATCTACGCCGCCTCTCTGCACGCGCGTGCTACTTCTGGTTGGCGCGATACCCGTGCCGCCTGGATAATCATTGCCGGTTTCGTCGCAATGCTGTTCAATCTCTTCATCATCAAGATGGATGTCTCCGGCCTCCATTCGTACGCGGGACTCAACTGAGAGCGAGCGGGTGAGAGTGGCGCGGGGGCATATGGATCAGGGGAGCCCCGCGCCTGCATGCCGGGGGAGTGGCGCAGCCATTCTGATGTGAGTGTGTGAACGTGGTGATCAAACTTGTCAATCATGCGCACTTCCTGCCCTTGCAAGGCGGAAGCCGTTGTGGCGCCGCGTCAGGGAGTTTCTTTTCCCGACATCCTGCGCGACACTCGAGTTCATCGTGTATCAGTGTCAACCTGATGTGGTCGCACCTGCTCAATACCGGCTGGCTTTCGAGTCGGTACGCCTCCGCGATCAACTCGGAGTCGGTCATCCCCCGCCGAACGTCCTGCATCATGACCTCCATGTCGTCTGTTCTCGTTTGCGTACCCGGCCTGTCCCTCGTTAATCGATGGGCTCGGTTTGCGCCTGGACCTGATTGATGCAAATAGATCGGTTCGGTTCAGGCGTGGGTTTTTGTGCACCCGTTCCTACCTCGTGCTGGTGGGTATCCCACGGAGCCTGACCAGAATGTTGAGCCCGACGAATGTGACCGCGCACGCAGGACGGCGCGTGCGGATCTCGGGATATCTTCGGGTGTAATTACCAAACCCTCCAACAAATGAGGTTGCCTCGATAGTGTTCGGTGTCCTCCGGGGTATTGACCTGTCGCCTAGAAGGCTCGGTGCCTCTGCCGAGGTCAATTGTCAAGCAGAGACACCGAGCCGCGTGCGCTCACATCCGACTGAAATCTGAGCAATGAACGCCGGAAGTCGTGATCACAGCGTGGCGAGAATGCCTTCCATCGTGGTGATTTCCTGGTTTTGCGCGCTGATGATGGTCTGCGCCATGGAGATAGCTTCGGGATACTGTCCGGAATCAACTTCAGTTTGCGCCATTGCGACAGCTCCGCGGTGATGGTCGATCATCTGAGCGAGGAACAGTTTCGCGGCATCGGTTCCCTGTGCATTCTGCAGCGCGGTCATGTCATCGGCGGACATCATCCCCTCCATCATTCCCGGCGTCATCCCCATGCTCTCTGAGGGCATCGGCATGTTCATGCTGGTAGAGGGTGTCATGCCTTCCATGCTGTGGGAGGTGGTCGGCATATTCATGCCAGAGGAGGACGAACTCTGTCCCCAGCTGGTCAACCAGGCCTGCAGCTGCTCGATTTCTGGGGCTTGCGCTGCCTTGATCTGTTCTGCCAACGTCGTCACTCGGGGGTCGATACCGTCTTTGGAGAGGAGCATGTCGCTCATCTGGACGGCCTGACTGTGATGCGGGATCATCTGCTCGGCGAATGTCACATCTGCCTGATTGTGAGTGCTCGCGTTCGCCGATGAACTGGATTCGGCACTCATTGACGTTGGCGTGGAGGTAGTTTCATCGGTATTGGAGCTGTTACATGCGGTGAGGACGAATAGTGCTGCAGTTGCTGCAGCACTGATTGCGAGGACCTTCTTCATATCGGGGAATCCCTTTCGCTGGGAGATCGGTTGTCGGGTCATGAGACGTTCTGTGAGGTGGACTTCGTAGTGCTGGGTGAAGGCCGGTGTTGATCTGGGGGAGAAGGGAGGCGTAGTCGCTTCAGCAGTAGTGCATTGACTGCGACGATGAAGCTGGACCCGGACATCGACAGCGCTGCGATCTCGGGGCGAAGTACAAGTCCGAGGGAGGGTTCGAAGACTCCAGCGGCGATGGGGAGGGCGATGACGTTGTACCCGACTGCCCATCCGAGGTTCTGTCTCATCTTGCGGAGGGTGCCTCGCCCGATTTGTAGTGCGACCGGTACGTCGAGTGGGTCCGACCGCATCAGCACGAGGTCCGCTGTTTCGATTGCGACGTCGGTACCTGCGCCGATGGCGATACCGAGGTCCGCTTGTGCGAGCGCGGGAGCATCGTTGACTCCGTCCCCGACCATCGCAACTTTTTTGCCGGCATTTTGCAGCTCGACGATCTTGGCGGCTTTGTCGCCGGGGAGCACTTCCGCGATGACGGTATCGATACCGAGCTGGCCCGCGATGCGCTGTGCGGTGGCTTCGTTGTCGCCGCTGAGCATGACGACTTCGACGCCCAAGTCGTGCAGCGCCGCCACTGCGGCGGCGGAAGTCTCTCGGACAGCGTCGGCGAGTGCGATCACCCCGACGCCGTGTCCGTCGACGGCGACGAGTACTGCTGTTCGCCCGCTGGCTGCGAGGTCGTCGCGTGTGCCCATCAATGTGCCGAAGTCGACGTTTTCGGCGATCATCAGTTTGCGGTTGCCTACCGCCACTCGACGACCGTCCACCTCCGCAGCCGCACCGTGACCTGGCACATTACGGAAATTTGTGAGTGGAACTTCCGGGGCGCCGCGTTCGGCCGCGTAGCGGACGATCGCGCCGGCGAGGGGGTGTTCGGACTCGCGTTCGACCGCGGCCACAAGGGAAAGGAGTTCATCGGTGCCGATACCGTCGACGACGACGTCGGTGACTTCGGGTTCGCCTTTGGTGAGGGTGCCGGTCTTGTCCATCACTACCGTCTCGATGCGCGCCGAGGATTCCAGCGCGGTGGCATTTTTGAACAACACTCCTCGTTGAGCTCCGAGTCCGGTGCCGACCATGATGGCGGTGGGCGTGGCCAAACCGAGAGCGTCGGGGCAGGTGATGACAACGACGGTGATTGCGAACAGAAGCGCGGTCTGCACTCCTGCACCCGCCGCCCACCAGACAAGGAAGGTGCCGGTGCCGCCGATCAGAGCAACAAGGACGAGCCAGAACGCGGCCCGATCAGCGAACCGTTGCCCCGGCGCTTTCGAGTTCTGCGCTTCCTGGACCAACGCCACTATTTGGGACAGGGCGGTGTCGGCACCGACTTTGGTTGCTCGGACGCGAAGTGTGCCCGTCGTGTTGATGGAAGCCCCGATGACTGCGGATCCCGGTTCTTTGGATACGGGAAGGCTTTCCCCGGTCACCATTGACTCGTCGACTTCGGAAGTTCCGCTCTCGACCGTTCCATCGACAGGGACTTTGCCGCCTGGTCGGATCAGTAACAGGTCTCCGACGACAACGTCGGCGGTGGGAACTTCGACGGGTTCGCCGTCTCTCAACACGATTGCCAATGGCGGGGTCAGTTCGAGCAGTGTGCGAATCGCGTCGTTGGCTCCACCTCTGGCTCGCATCTCGAACCAATGTCCGAGCAGGACGAAAGCCGTCAGCACCGACGCGGCCTCGTAGAAGACCTCGCCGCCGCCGGTGAAGGTGACGGCGACGCTGTAGAGCCAACCCGCCCCGACGGCGACGGCAACGAGGACCATCATGTCGAGGGTGCGGGCCTTCAGAGCCCGATAAGCGCCGTCGAAAAAGATCCAGGCCGAGTAGAACACCACTGGCAAGCTCAGTATCAGGGTGAATACGTCGTCGCGGAGTCCGAACGGGGCGGGAACTGTGAATCCGAACATGTCGCGCCCCATCGGGGACCACAGCATGATCGGAATGGACAGAACGAGAGCGACGAGAAAGCGATTTCGCATGTCCCGGACCATGTCGTCCATCGACATTCCGGCGTGGGCGCCTCCGTGCCCCATCATGTCCTGTGCAGAGTGTTGAGCATGTGGTTCGTGCGCTGTGTGTTCGCCGTGAGGAGATTCGCCGGGGTGTTCGACCGGTGCGTCGGTTGATGTGTCGGCGTGGTCTGAATGAACGTGGTATTCAGAGGGCGTGGCGCTGGTGCTGTCGTTTGGTTCGGAGAGGGGGTCGCAGCTGTGGGAGGGCACTGATCGCCCTGCGCAGTGATAGCCGCAGTCCCGGATCCATTGGGACAGTTCGGGTATCGAGGTTGCAGCCGGGTCGTAGGTGACCGTGGCAGTTTGGTTGAGGACGTTGGCCTCAGCAGAGACGACGCCACGTCGGCGAAGGAGAGTTGATTCGACTGCGGCTTTCGATGTCGCCCACTGCAATCCTTGTACTTCGAGAACGGTGGTTCGATTCATCTCTGCGCCCTCTCGTTGTGACCGCCATTCTTGCGGCAGCGACTGTGCGGATACCTCGGTGGCATGTTCCCGTGTTGTGGCAGATCGTCGGCACCTCTGGGGCGTGATGTTGTGGGGTCCACGTGTGTCTCAATACTGAGCCTGCCGGTGGCGGATATGCCTTGGTTAGATGTTTGGTGAAGATTCGATGAAGGACCATGGTGTCCCAAGCAGTCGACGACTGCCCTCGTCCGTGATGGTGGTCGTCGTGAAGTGAAACCTTTGGATTCGTTGCGGGTGGACAGTGGGACCTCTCCCGCACATCGCGTCCGAAGAGTTCAGGGCAGACGGAAGGTCATCGGGGCAGTCGAATTCGGGATCAAATCAGTGATCGGAGCTTGTGGCATGACTGGTGAATCGTCGTAGGCGCAAACTGTTCGTGACGACGAAGATGGAGCTGAAAGCCATGGCAGCGCCGGCGATCAGCGGGTTCAACAACCCCAGCGCCGCCAGAGGCAACGCCGCCACGTTGTAGGCGAAGGCCCAGAAAAGGTTCCCTTTGATGGTTTTCAACGTCGAGCGCGACAGACGGATCGCATCTGCGGCGGAGCGCAGGTCGCCTCGGACAAGGGTGAGATCGGAGGCTTCGATGGCGACATCGCTGCCGGTGCCCATGGCCAGACCTAAGTCTGCTTGTGCCAGAGCAGCGGCGTCGTTGACACCGTCACCGACCATAGCGACTGTATACCCACGGCTTTGGAGGTCTTTGACGGCGCTGACTTTGTCCGCGGGCAAGACTTCGGCGATGACATCGGCGGCTTCGATCCCCACTTGTTTTGCGACGGCGACGGCGGCGCGAGCATTATCGCCGGTCAACAGGATGGGACGTAGTCCCAAGGTTCGGAATGCAGTGATGGCCTCTTTCGAGGTGTCCTTGACAGTGTCCGAAACGACCACGATTCCGCGGATCGAACCGTCCCACGCAACCCACACCGGGGACTTTCCGTCGGCTTCCGCGTCGTGTGCGGCCACTTCCAGATTCTTGGGTGCGACGAGAGACCAGTCCTGCTCTAACCAGGTTCGCCGACCTATAGCAACGGCTCGGCCGTCTACGACACCGGAGACGCCTCGGCCGTCGTGGTTGGAGAAACCTTCGATTCTCGGCAACGGCCGGCCGTCAGCCCGAGCTGCAAGAGTGATGGCCTGCGCGATCGGGTGTTCGGAGCCGTCCTCCAACGCTCCTGCGACAAAAAGTAATTCGTCGATATTCTCGCCATCTGCGCCGACTGTCGAATCGACACTCATGCGCCCGGTGGTGACGGTCCCGGTCTTGTCGAGCACGATGGTGTCGACCTGACGGGTGGATTCGAGAACCTGGGGGCCTTTGATGAGAATCCCCAACTGGGCGCCGCGGCCCGTTCCGACCATCAGCGCCGTCGGTGTTGCCAACCCCAATGCACAGGGGCACGCGATGATCAGCACGGCAACGGCGGCGGTGAACGCCGTCACCATCGAGTGACCGGTCAAAAGCCACGCACCCAACGTCATCAGTGAGAGAACGATGACGACCGGGACGAAGATTCCGGAGATGCGGTCGGCGAGACGTTGGACCTGAGCCTTGCCGTTCTGTGCATCTTCGACCAGTCGTGCCATCTGAGCGAGCTGAGTGTCGGCGCCGATACGAGTTGCTCGAACGAGGAGTCGCCCTCCAGCGTTGACGGTGGCGCCGACAACGGCGTCGCCAGGGCGCACTTCGACTGGCACGGATTCGCCGGTCAGCATGGAGGCGTCCACCGCAGATGTGCCGTCGGTGACGATGCCGTCGGTCGCGATCTTTTCGCCGGGGCGTACGACGAAGATGTCACCGACCACCAATTGTTCGGTGGGAATTCGGATCTCGGTGTGTTCCCTCAACACCGCTACGTCTTTGGCTCCCATGTCCATCAGTGCGCGTAGGGCTGCACCCGACTGCTTCTTGGCGCGGGCTTCGAAATATCGCCCCGCCAGTATGAAGACGGTGACCGCAGCAGCGACTTCCAGATAGATGTGGTCCGCTCCGCCCTCCTGCTGTGGGAACAGGCTGAACTCCATCTTCATGCCGGCCATTCCGGCATGACCGAAGAACAACGCCCACAGTGACCACAGGTAGGCCGCCGACACCCCCACCGAGATCAGAGTGTCCATTGTTGCCGCGCCGTGTCGGGCATTCGTCAGTGCAGCGCGGTGGAAGGGGAGTGCGCCCCAGACGACGACGGGAGATGCGAGCGTCAAGGCCAGCCACTGCCAGTTCGTGAACTGCAATGGCGGGATCATCGACAATGCGACCACAGGCACAGTCAATGCGAGCGAGACGAGCAGTCGGGTCCGCAGTTGCGAAGCCTCGTCCTGGATTCGGGCGTCCACCCCGTCGGTAGTGCCGACCTCCCCGGACGAGCCCTTGGGGGCAGGCAAGGTGGCGGTGTATCCCGTTGCCTCGACGGTGGAGATCAAGTCTTCAGGTGCTACCGCACCCGTGAAATCGACCTTCGCCTTTTCGGTCGCGTAGTTCACTGTCGCGGTGACGCCGTCGATCTTGTTGAGCTTCTTTTCGATTCGCGCGGCGCAGGAGGCGCAGGTCATGCCGCCGATGACCAGTTCGACACTGTGTGCGGACTCGGCAGCGACGGTCGTGTTGTCCAGGGTGCTCATCAGATGTACCTCTCCTGACCTGCCTACGCTGGCGGTGTGGGCGCCCGGTCAGATGTTCGCGAGATGATAGTTGCCGGCTTCGTCGAGCGCGGCAGTTACTTGTTCCTCGGTCAGTGGCGCTGAAGCTGTGACGGTCACGGTGGAGACTCCTCCGGCGACGAGATCGATCTCGACCTCGCTCACTCCGGGGAGGGCGCGCAGCTCGTCCGTGACGGCGCCGACGCAATGCCCGCAGGTGAGGCCGGTGACCGCGAACGTGTTGTTGGTTGCAGACATGATGTCCTCCGTAGGGGTGGGCGCGGATGTCGTGGGTGATTTCTTCGTCGAGTTGCATCCACAGCCGCGTTGCGTCTTATCGAGTAGATTCGGCTGCGAGTTAGTCTGACCGCTCATGATTCCCTTCCCGTCTGGTACCCCAGGGGGGTACCTGTTTCTACTATACTCGCGTTAGGAGAAGGTGAGTCAAGGCTGCGCCTCGACTACTTCCGTCGGACATTTGGTCGGATTCTCCCTCGTGTATTCGCCCGCGCAGAGAACGTCGAATTTCGAGCGCCCGTGGAGTGTCGCCAGGTGTACACCGGAGCCATGGGCAGTTGCGCCGTTCGCGGGATTTCGATCCCAGTCCAGCGGCAGGGCAGAGGCCGGGGATTCCGGGACGCTGACCCGATGCCGGGGCGGCCACAATCTCACCTCGCCGAACGGGGTAGGAAGAGGCATCGAATGAGATGCCGGCCCAATCAGGTCGCGCCTCCCGTGCTGGTGTGATCGTGTGTTCGGACGTCTCCACGTGTCAGACGATGTAGCCCAAGCGGGTCATCATACCCGACTCCTGGTGATATCCGTTGTGGCAGTGGAGCATCCAGTCGCCCGGGTTGTCGGCGATGAGATCGACAGCGACAGATTCCATCGGACGAACGATGACTGTGTCCTTACGAGGGCCGACACCGCCGTCACCTTTGACCACTTGGAACGTATGCCCGTGCAGATGCATGGGATGCCACATCATCGTCATGTTGGTGAACGTGAGCCGGGCTCGGTCCCCTTCTTTGACGGTCAGAGGTTCGGTTTGGTCGTAGTTCCGACCGTTGATCGTCCATTGGTAGCTCATCATGTCCCCCCCGAGGTCTGCCACGAGATCGACACCGGTGCCATCGCTTCGCGGCAGAACGACACTTTCGGCTGCAGTGAACGACTCGACCGTGCCCACTCGACCTGCCAATTCCCGAGGGAGGAACGACGCGTCGGGCGCAGCGCCCGAGCCTGTACGCAGCAGCGTCCGAGCCTGAGCGTTCTTACCCTCGGCCGCGGCGACGAGCGGGAATACACCGTCCTTGACCGTGACGATCACGTCGTAGCGCTCACCCATGCCGAGGAGAAGCGCATCGACTTCTGTCGGTACGACCGGAAAACCGTCCGTATGGGTCACGGACATCACGTGATCGGCAAGGGCGACTCGAAAAGCGGTATCCGCACCCGCGTTGATGATGCGAATACGCACACGCTGACCGGGAGCGGCCGAGAAAGTTGTCGGTGCAGAAGCTATCCGCCCGTTGATCAGATAGTACGGATAGCTGACGTCACCCGCGTCCCCACCGAGCAGAGCGCTTGATTCTACCGAGTTAGGGCCACCCGAGGTGGCGGGCAGCGTGGTTTCGGCCGACCCGTGGTTCATTCCACCCATGCCAGGCATGTTGCCCATCCCGGATCCGCCCATCGAACCCATGCCGTTTCCGGACTGAAGGTCGGAGAGGATCTGTTGCGGACTCGTGCCGACTCCATCCGTCCAGTCGTCGAGAACCACGATCCATTCGGCGTCGTAGTCGACGGGCTCGCGGGGGTCGTCGACGACGATGGGGAGATACAGGCCGTAGTCGGTGTCGAGACCGACATGCGGGTGAGCCCAATACGTTCCCGAATGAGGTACTGAGAACCGGTATGTGAAGTTCTGCCCCGATTCGATGTTCGGGCTTGCCGGCATGGCGCCGTCCATGTCGTTGCGAAGCGCGATGCCGTGCCAATGCACCGATGTCTGATGATCGAGTCCGTTGTTGACGGTGATCGCCAACTCGTCACCGACATTCGCGCGAATCAACGGACCGGGAACACTGTCGCCGTATGCCAGAGTGCGCACCGTGATGCCGCCGAGATCGATATCGGCACCCTGCGGATTGAGCGTGTAGTCCACGGTGCGACCGGTATGCGGGCGCGCTGCCTCAGCGGACGTGATGGCATTCTTGTCGAACGGCGGGGGGTTCGGGTTGGACGATCCGCTGGTGGTGCATGCGGTCAACGCCAGGCCACCCGCCCCCGCCGCCGTGGCGGCGAGAAACGTACGTCGACTGAAAGCCGATCCTGTGAACGGCGCAATAGCCATGATTGTGATTGTCCTTGTCTAGTCGTTGTGGAGAAACGGAACTGATACGCCACCGAGCCCGGGGCGCGCGTGCGGCAGAGGTCAACGACTCTCGTGTCGACGAGAGGATCGATCCAAAGCTTCACTGCGGGAGCGATACTCGTCATCGTCGATCTCGCCGCGGGCGTAGCGCTCATCCAACAGATGCTGCGCATTCGTACCACGGAGTTCGCTGCGGGTACTGCGCCTGGGACGAAACAAAGCAAGTAGGGCCGCAATGACCAACCCCCAAAATGCGATCATCGCCAGCGCCATCAGAATCCAGCTGACCCAACCCATTCCATAACCCGAATTCTCGCTCCACCACATCATGTCCGTTCACTCTCCTCACCTTCGACAGTGCTCGCCGAACCCTCTGGGATCGGTGTGCTTTCTATGAAGATTCGCTGAAGAGGTGACCGCATACCGTGTATCGCGTGCGCAGCGGCGACTGAGCAGTCCACGATGGTGGCATGGACAGTACGTCAACACGGTCAACCGACGGGTACGCAGGTTTTCGGGCACTGGTCGTCGACGACGAACGCCCACTGGCCTCGATCATCTCGAGTTACCTCGAACGAGAGTCATTCGAGGTGAGTGTGGCCTACAACGGTTTCGACGCTCTCGCCCTGGCACGTGAGGTCGATCCTGATGTGGTGGTCCTCGATCTCGGGTTGCCCGGTATCGACGGCATCGAGGTATGCCGGGAACTTCGTACATTTTCGGATGCATACGTGGTGATGCTGACTGCTCGCAGTGAGGAAGTGGACACCATCGTCGGGCTTTCTGTCGGTGCCGATGATTACATGAGCAAGCCGTTCAGCCCCCGAGAGTTGGTAGCGAGGATCCGCGCGATGATGCGCAGACCCCGCAGCGGAGTCGCGCACGGTACAACTGCGAGAGCGGTAACCCGAGACGAGGAGAGTCCGCCAATGACGTTCGGGGTGCTCAGGATCGACGTTGCCGGGCGAGAGGTCTCGGTCGCCGAGAAACCGGTTCTGCTGACTCGGACGGAATTCGACGTGTTGGCGGCATTGGCCGCTCGGCCGGGGATGGCGTTCAGCCGTCGGCAACTGATCGAAGCAGTGTGGGGTCCTGCGTGGACGGGGAACGAACATCTTGTCGATGTTCATATCGGTCATCTGCGCCGCAAACTCGGCGATGATCCCGCCGCGCCTTTGTATGTCAATACCGTGCGCGGCATCGGGTACCGAATGGGTTCCGGAAAATGACTACCCTGGAAGAACTTTCGTCTCATCAGGGGCGTACCCGCCGAGGACTCGGTGTCGGCGTGCGTTTGTTGATGGCCCAAACGCTGGTCTTGGTGGCAGGAGCGGCCACCTCATGGGTCGTTGCAGTCACTGTCGGTCCGAGTTTGTTCCGCGAGCATCTGCGCCGCGCGGGCGTGCCTCCGATGTCTGAGGAGCAAATGCATGCCGAGCAGGCATATCGCTCGGCAACTGCGGTCTCGTTGTCCGTGGCGATCGGCGCAGCTGCGTTGTGCGCGCTGGCTGTGACCTGGTATCTCAGTCGTCGGCTGCAGCGGTCGGTGACTGCGGTGTCAACTGCCGCCACGGCAGTCTCGGCGGGAAACTACGCGGCCAGAGTCCCGCCGCCGCAGCTCGGTGACGACTTCGACGCACTTGCGACGGCCTTCAACGAAATGGCGGTCCGTCTCGAGTCTGCCGAGTCGATGCGTCGACGGTTGCTGGCAGATCTCGCGCACGAGATCCGGACGCCGGTAGCTGTTCTCGAAGCATTCATGGAAGCGCTCGAAGACGGAGTGGAAGCTCTCGATGATCACACCATTGCGATGCTCAGAGATCAGACCCGACGTCTGGCACGGTTTTCCGGCGACGTCTCGGCGCTGTCCGATGCCGAGACGAATCGAGCTGCAATCGAACCGACATGGACCAGACCTGAGGTACTGGTGAGCTCAGCGGTAGCGGCGCACGAAGAACGATACGACACGAAAGCAGTCATTCTGAGCGTGGACGTCCCCGGAAATCTGCCGTCGGTGTGGCTGGACCCGGAGCGCATAGGGCAAGTGTTGAGCAATCTGCTCGACAACGCACTGCGCCACAGTCGATCACAGAGCACAGTGAAGGTGCGGGGACGGGTGAAAGGGGATCGGTTCATCCTCACACTCACCGACGAAGGCGATGGAGTCGCCGCCGAGCACCTCCCCTATCTGTTCGAGCGTTTCTATCGCGCCGACGCAGCACGCGATCGTGCTCACGGAGGGGCAGGGATCGGACTGTCCATCGCGAAAGCACTCGTCGAAGCACACGGTGGACAGATCACCGCCGCGAGTGACGGAGCCGGGCAAGGCACCACCTTCGTTATCGCGTTGCCAGTACATCGTCCGAAAGGGCGGCACATCGACTGCCGGGGAACTGTCGATGCGTGACATTCGACGCGACATTCGAGGTAATGGAAACGCTCCGGGAACACCCACTCACCCCGCCGCTACCGGCACACCTGGTCAAGAACTCGTGAGGTGAACCGATCAATGACGATTCAAGAGACCAGAGCGCAGAGGTGACCCGGCCCGGGGACTTACACTTCGATCGCTGTGACGTAGGCACTCGCGCACACCGAACCCGAGACCAGGAACCAACTACTCAGGCTCTCCCCTGAACTGTGATACCGCACGGTCACGTCGTTTCCCGCGGTGATGGGAGAGCGATATTCGAGAATCGCTCGGTAGGGGAGTGGATTTCGGGGTCCGGCCCAATCTCTGATCAGGTCTTCGACAGGCTGCCAATACGTGGCGTTGTTGACGTGGTTGAACGGATCGATATCGCTCGATCGTAAGACGAATGTCGTTTCCTCCCCATCGCCCGGATGAGCGGTGTGCCAGGGTTTCCACTTCAATCGGTGATCGTTGGCGGTCGAACCGAGTCCGGCCATGAAACTCTCTTCGATCCTGGAAGGCATCCCGTTGACCGGATTGAGATTTATCCAGAATCCTTCGGTCTCGATCAAGCCGCCGCCGTCGGATTCGATGCGGACACGCATCGTGCACCACCTGCTCGACAACCCCGAGCACCATCTGCGCATGCGCACACGAGCCGGCCAGCTGACCGGACGAATGACATCGATGACTGTGCGGCGCACGACCCACACCGGGTGGGCAGCCGCTGCGCCGCTCGCATCGAGATCGTCGAAACCGATGTCCTGCAGATAACGTGCAACGCCATCGAGTCGCACCGTCCCGGAGACGTCGATATCTCCCGTCCGTACCGGCCGAGAGGTTTCGAACACCGCGCCATTGGTCGGCAAATCCACCAGGCGGTGGTTGCGCATCGCGTCAGCTTCCATTTTGCAGATCCCTTAGATGTGATTGTTCGCTTCGATACTTTGCACACCCTTGCTGCAACGTAGTGCGATCCCTACGCCCAGTCCCGCATCAGCCGCCGGGTCTGCCGCAGTCGTACCCAGTAGTCCGTGCCCGGTCTCCGAACATGGTGAACAAGGAGCCTATCCAGTCTCGCAAACTACTACACTGTCCGCGCGATTGCCGGTTGACGTTCGATGTCCTTTCCAGGTCCTTCTTGAGTGTGCCCAAGATCGTTGCGGCACCATGGAATTCCCATATTCCTCGGCTCGGCCTCGAAGCGCCTCGTCTCGCCGCAGTGCCCACCCGCGCGTTCGCGCTCGACCTCTACCTACTATCCAGGTTCGTAGTTCAGCTACTATCGACCTTAGTAGTTCGGTGGGCATCCGCGCCAACCGAGAGATTGGGGCGACGGTGAGCAAAAAATCAACCAAAACCCGCGCGAAACAGCGGTCTACGACGCAGAGTCGAGCCCGACGCGCCACGTCACCGAAGCGGAACCCCACTTCACGACCGCACGACGAAGTCGGCACAACACCCCGTGCTAGGCCCAGTCCGGCCGGTAGTGCCGTGGAAGAACTGGCCGCAGCGGCCGCAGCGGCGTATCTGAGTAAAGCAGCGCCGACGCCAGCCTCGGCCTTGGCTCAAGCACCGCCGGCGCCGGCCATCGCCGAAAAGGCGATGCCCACCAAGCCATCGGGCACTGAACGCGTTGCCCGGCCATTGGGTGACGACGAGTCGACCGCTGCAACGGAACTCGCTGCGCCCGGCGGTGGGTGCGCTGAAGCGTTCACGCAGATAGAACCACAGGGGCTCGCAGCAACGTACTGGGGAGAATCGCCCGAGGTTACTTCCGATCTGTCGATTCTGTTCCGAGGAGCCCGCAACAGCCCGGGCAGCGAACCGGAACGTTTCGAGAGGGTCACCCACGTCAACGGTGTTCCAGCGGGGGAACGCTTCGCGGTGACTGCGAGAATCCGCGGAATCGCCACTGGTAGTTGGACTGTCAGTGCCGAGCGCATCGAAACTCCGGACGACACCACCGGGCAGTTCGACATCGCAGCTCCGCAGACCGCCACGGCCTGGACTACCGCAGCGCCATTGGTGCACGGGCCCGGCGTGCGACTCTGGACGTGGCCGCTGTTGGTCGGTTTGGGTGCAGTGTTCGCCATCGTCATGCAGGCACTGCTCTTGACCCGTATGAGCGAGAACGCCACTGCGGCAGTTCTCATTTCGATCCTCGGCTGCCTTCTCGGCTACGTGGGTGCGAAGCTCTGGTACTTGGCACTTCACCGCCAGAGCCTTCGAAAATTCGTCTCTGCCGGCGCATGCATACAAGGATTTTTGGTGGTGTCGCTCGCGGTATTGGTGCTCGGCGGAGCAGCCTTCGGTCTGGGCGTCGGTGTGTTACTGGACATGACAACGCCCGGGTTGTTTCTCGGGATTGCGATCGGGCGCCCGGGATGCTTTTTGACAGGATGCTGTTCGGGTCGACCTACCAGGTCGAGATGGGGAATGTGGGCTTCGGACCGGACTCTCGCGGTGCGCCGAATCCCCGTGCAACTGATCGAAGCGTTCGCAGGCTTGATCATCGGCCTCGCGACACTGATTTTCGTCCTCTACGGCACCGAAACGCCCTATGACGGAGCAGTATTCGTTGTCGCCGCGGCTATCTACACGTGGGTCCGTCAAGGGTTGTTCCCCTATCGTGCGGACCCTCATACACGGCGCGGGCGGCTTCTGACCAGCGCGGCATGCGGAATTGTCATCGTCGCGACGATTCTGCTGGGCGTGGTGTGATCGTGACCCAGAGTAGTAGCCTTTTGCGCTTTTCTGCCGATGCCACGTGCGCAGAAGGTGAGTCTCACGAAAATTGGGATGGCCACGAATCAAGTTTCGCGCGGGATCTGGCCAATTCGATTGGCGCCGCGTTCGGTGCATGAGGCCGGTTCAGTTCGAGGAGGGGGTGAACCGGCCTTGAGCACTGGCCCCCTGCGGGCCGGACTCCTTGTTCGTCCACGACCCGGTTTCGCACTGTTTCAAGCACCTGCTGCGCATGAAGCCATCGCCATCGCACCCAGTAGCGCCAGAAGAGGCGCCGCAGGTAGGACGATCGCCGTTCCGCAGGCAGCAAGGGTGCGGAGGTAGCGAATGGGCGCCGGGTGGTGGGTGCGGTGGGAGGACAGACGATCAAGTCGCAACGCCAGGCAATCCTGCGCTATTCCCAGAGCCGCCACGGGCACCTCGTGAGGTGTCATACTGCAGAGTGCGCGGTGCACGGATTCGCGCCCATGCTGACGAACGGCTCGGGAGTCGGCTTCGATTTCCACCAACGCACGGACCAATGGGGGCGAAGATCGCATGATCGGAAGCCACGGAAACGCGTAGGCGAGCGTTTGAGCTGCGCTGACGAGCAGATGGTGCCGCCCCGTGATGTGTGCTCGTTCATGTGCGAGTACTGCAGCAAGAGCCTCGGTGTCGAGTTGATCTCTCAATCCGTCGCTCGCAACTACAAGCGCGGGGCGCCCAGCGATACTGTAGGCGAAGGGCACAGAAACCGGGAGCCAGAGCAGTGACGAGGACCGTGCACCCCCCAGAATGCGCAGCAACCCGAGGTGCTGCTGGTGTAGCTCGCGGCGAGTGCGGGAGAAGCTGAACAGATGGACGGTGCCTCGCACCGCCCCGATGACCAGGGCTGACCCACCGAGTACACCCACCGCCGTCTCGAGCCTGGCCGGCGCGTCGTCGTGAAGGGCGAGCCAACAGCTGTGGGCGAATTCGATCAGCGACGAGACACCACCGTGACTGGGTAAAAGGCTCAAGATCACCGGGACACTGATACTCACTACAGTTCCGAGTGCCAGAGCGCCCCACAAGACGAGGACGACATGCGGATCAACGCCGCGACGCATCATCGATCCGAGGAACAGCGGGGAGAGTGCGGCAACGAGAAGGCCACCGACCGCCCACGCGAGGACGGCTGTCACTTCTTGCCTCGTTCACGCAATCCACGCGCCAGGATCTTCGATTCGACGTCGGATGTCCCGCGAACAAAATGCAACAGGACCCCGGTCGGGTCTCCGGTGGATTCGAGAAGTGCGCGCAACCCGTCAGCTGCCGCTTCCTCGCGGCTTCGCGTGGCTTCGTACCAGTACGCGCGCCCGTTTCGCTGACGATGCACCCAACCTTTGCGATGAAGATTGTCCATGACGGTCATCACCGTCGTGTACGCCGGTTCACGGTCGTCATCGAGGCCGTCGATGACGTCGCGCACACGGACCGGTTCGGTGGAGCGCCACAGCACATCCATCACCAGCGCCTCGAGCTCTCCCAGACCTTGCATTTTTCCTCCTCGTAGAGCTGCATTCGTCACCGCACCGTGCGAGTGCCCAACCTGCAACCTCCGTCGCTTTCGTACGGGGCCCAACCAGCGCTGTCGGTGATTCGTCGGTCACAGTGATGTGGGACCGCTCGATGAGGGTGTCGTGTCGACTCTGCACGCTGGAGGTTGCCGAGACGGCGAACCGAAGCCCTGTAGAAATACTATCTGTTCTGCTTCCCGTCGCCGCCCCGATACGGCGGCGGTGTCTGGCGACCTCCTCCCGTGACGATCTGCCGAACCCCTGTCAGCTCTGACAGTGTCAAAAGGTTTATCCAGCACTTTCGCGTCGACTACGGGAGAACGTCTCGCGCGGAGCTTCTGTTTGCGATTCAGCATCGTTTGCCGGCAGGGCGACAGGTCTTACAGCGCGCTGCCTTCCGACCATCGGTCCCACGGCACACTCCAGTCGCCGTTCTGCCACAATTCGAGAGGGGCGCCGCCGGTATTGCGTATCTCCACGACATCTCCGGGAAGCGAAAAATCATAGAACCATTGAGCATTGGCGCGACTGAGGTTCAAGCAGCCGTGTGAAACATTGGTATTGCCTTGCGCCCAGACTGTGTCTTCGAGTTCGTGAAGGTAAATTCCGTCGGTGCTTATTCGGGTGGCGTAGTTGATTTTTTCCTTGTACCCCAGCCGGGAATTGACGGGAAGTCCGTAGGTCGACGAGTCCATGATCACGGGGTTGGCCTGATCGAGGACGGTGTAAATGCCTGGTTGGGTCCAGAAGGAGATCGTTTGGCCGTTGACGAGCTCGGTTCCTCCCATGCCCATCGATGTCGGCATAGTGCGCACAGTTTTGCCGTTGCTCGTGACCGTCACTTGCTTGGTCGTATCGTCGGCGACGGCGATATGCGAGTCGCCGATGGTGAATGCAGTCGTGGCGTCTTCCTGTCCGAACAGTCCGCCACCGAGCGGGACGCCGAAGACCGCAGCCCGGACCGTGACCTCGGTGCCGGGGGGATAGTACGCACGAGGTCGCCAGTGAACATTCTGGTCATCCACCCAGTACCACGAGCCTTCGAGCGGCACCGACGTTTGCACAGTCAGGCTTTTCTCCGCCGCTGCACGATCGAGGATCGGCTCGTCGAAATGCGTGACAATAACGATCCCTACCCCGAAAGTGCCACCATCTGTGAGGAGGTTACCCCCGGCCGTCACGAAGGATGGTTTGGTCAGGTTCCGCGGCTTGACTGTGGAGAAGGTGCTGGACTGATCGAGACGTGAGCCATCGTTTTGGGTGGCTGACGCTGTCATCGTGTAGGTCTTCCCGTAGTCCAAGGACGCGCCGGGTTTCCACACCTGCCGGTCAGGGGTGAAGATGCCATCGACCACAGCCCCGCCCACTTCGGTGAGCACTACCGAGTCGAGCCTCCCGCCAACAGATTCCACCGTGACCGGATCAAGGGGGTTGACGGTATCTGTCCCCCCGGAAGGAGTCATCACCAGCGCGGAGACAGGAGAGTCGTTCTCGGCGGGCGCACCCGTGTCACTCGGTGCGGACTGCGGTGCTGTGGAGGTGCATCCTGTCAGCGTTGCGACCATAAGGACAAGGACGACTAACCCTGTATGCCGTGTTGAGGCCATAATTGTTCCTTCACGTCAGTGGGTGGGGAGCGCCGACGAAGACAGTGATTCGCAAGGGACGCAAGTAATCAGATGGAAGATCAGAGCGGACAACGAGAAGAGAGGCTTCGACGGACAGGCCTAGCCACTCGCCAGTTTCCGGATCAGTTCTGTTGCAAAAGTGCTTGCATCGCGGTGATCTCGGACTGCTGTGCGGCGATGATATCGGTAGCCAATTGCTTGGCGTCGGCGTTGTCGCCATCGGATAGTTCCGATTGGGCCGTCGCGATCGCGCCGGAGTGATGTTCGATCATCATCTTCAGCCACGCGGTGTCGAAGTCCCCATCGCGCAGCCCCTCCAATTGAGCGATCTGCTGCTGGGACATCATTCCTGAGGCATTGTCCGCGCTCGTGCCCACCGCTCCCATCGATTGCGCAACACCCAACTTCGCGCAGATCATCGCGAAACCCTTTGAGGTGTATTGATTGGGCTCAATCGGTGGACGCAACATTCGAGGTCAGGAGGGTGTTGTGGGTCGTCCATCGGATTGGGTGCGGGAAGTAACGGGCAGGGCTCCGATGAGGTCACCGGGAGCACCGGGCCATCCTCGGTCGAAGGAACGGCAGTTTTGGGACCAGATCGCCACAGGCAAGCTTCCTCGTGAGGCAGCTGACGCTGTCGGCGTGGCGCAAGCGGTTGGTCAGCGGTGGTTCCGGCACGCTGGCGGGATGACGCCGTATTTATGGCCCGCGCCGGCAGGCAGGTACCTTTCTTTGGCAGAGCGTGAGGAAATCGCGATCCTGCACGCCACCGGCCACGGAGTGCGCGCGATCGCGAGTGCCATCGGAAGGAGCCCGTCGACGATCTCGCGGGAGCTGCGGCGTAACGCTGCCACGCGTGGAGGCACGCTCGAATACCGCGCCAGCGTGGCGCACTGGAAAGCCGAGTTGTTTGCCCGCCGCCCGAAGACCGCCAAGCTCACGGCCAACGATCGGTTACGGCACTATGTTGAGGACCGACTCTCGGGCCGGATCACCAAGCCGGGCGGCGATGCTGTCGCCGGACCGCTCGAACGGCAATGGAAAGGCTTGAACAAGCCCCATCGTCAGGACCGCCGATGGGTGAAAGCGTGGAGCCCCGAGCAGATTTCGAACCGGCTACCAATCGATTTCCCGGATGATCTGAGCATGAGAATCAGCCACGAAGCCATCTACCAGTCCCTGTTCATCGAGGGCCGCGGCGGCCTGCGCCGCGAACTCATCTTGTGCCTGCGCACCGGCCGTGCTCTGCGCATGCCGCGGGCAAGAGCAAAGCGTGCTGCCTGGGCTCACGTGAGCCCGGACGTACTGATCAGCGAGCGTCCCGAAGAAGCCGACGACCGTGCGATCCCCGGGCACCACGAGGGTGACCTCATCATCGGTACGGACAGGTCCGCAATCGGAACCGTCGTCGAGCGCACAACCGGATACACCACCCTCGTGCACCTGCCACGGGAGCGTGGGTGGCGACAGCAACCGATCACCAAGAACGGGCCGGCACTGTCGGGATACGGAGCGGTGTCGATGAACAGAGCGTTGACACAGGCACTGGCGTCGATGCCCACCGAACTCAAACGCTCGCTGACCTGGGACCGCGGGAAAGAGATGTCCGCACTCGCCCAGTTCACCATCGACACCGGGCTGAAGGTCTACTTCGCCGACCCGCACAGCCCGTGGCAACGAGGCACCAACGAGAACACGAATGGACTACTGCGCCAATACTTTCCGAAGGGAACTGATCTCTCGCGATGGAACCCAGACGATCTCGCGGCAGTCGCCCACGCTCTCAACACGCGACCACGGAAACGACTCCAATGGCGAACCCCCGCTGAAGCTTGGGACGAACACCTACGATCAATTCAACAGCAACGTGTTGCTTCGACCGGTTGAATACGCCTTGACTTCCGCGATCGGCGTGGAACACTGCACCGGCAAGACCGCCGCGGGTCAGTGCTGCGGCACCTAAGGCATCTTCGACGAGTTCGGTACGCATGTGCTCGGCGATCGACCAGCCCACCAGGCGGCGGGAGAAGCAGTCGATCACCGTGGCCAAATACAAGAACTCATTGTCCCCGCATGGCAGATACGTGATGTCACCGACGTATCGGGTATTCGGTGCGATCGCGGTGAAATCACGGTTGAGCAGGTCCGGCGACGGAGTGTCGGCTGGTTCGGCGATGGTGGTGCGGTGTTTTCGGCGCAGTCGCAGGCCCTCGATGTTGTTGGCGCGCATGATCCGTGCGATCCGTTTGTGATTGATCCGCTGGTCGGCGGGTTGTCCGTGATTGATCTCGGCGGTGATCCGGGGCCGCCCGTAGGTGTTGTCCCACCGTGTGGACGGCGCGGATCTTGTCGGCGAGTTCAGCGTCGGCTGCGGCCCGGGCGGCTCGTTTCTCGGCGGCGTTGATCCATGCGTAGTACGACGAGCGGGCGATATCGATGACCTGGCACAACCGCTTCACCGGGTAGGTGTCGGAGTGGTCTGCAACGAACTGGAAGCGGTTCACCAGTTCGTCTCTCCGGCGAAATATTTTGCCGCCGACCGCAGGATGTCTCGCTCAGTTTCGAGCTTGGTTTTCTCCGCGCGTAGGTGTGCGACCTCGGCGCGGAGCCTGGCGGCTTCCTGCTCGGGTGTCTCGCCGGTGCCGGGCCCCGGAGCGGTGGCGGCGGGTCTGCGGATCGGGATACCCGCATTTCTCAGCCATGTGGTCAGGGAGCCGTGGGATACGCCGAGATCGGCGGCGATCCCGGCTACGGTCGCGCCGCCGGTGTCGCGGTACAGCTCGACTGCGTCGCGGCGGAACTCTTCGGAGTAATTTTTCTTTGCCATCGGGTTAGATCTTCTCGCTTTCCCTGGTCTGAGACCAGGATCAAGCGTGTCCAACCCGCGGGGTCAAGGCCCGTCGATGCTAAGTTCCGCGCTGCTCAGGGCGGCTTTTTTTGCAAGCCTGTTGACTGGATTGGAACGAGGGGGCGTGAGTGTTAGTGGGATCCTCCTGCAAAAAGTTGTCAGGTGACTGCAGTACTATCAAAATCGTGACCGACGAGAATGACATCCTCTATCACTACACAAACTTCGGAGGATTCTCCGGCATCATCAAAAGTCAAAAGCTCTGGGGAACCGATATAAAGTATCTAAATGATGCTCAGGAACTCAAATACAGTGCCGGGTTGATGGCCGAGATCTTTCACTCCTTGGCTCAGGAACTACCTGACCTTACAGAGGAAGAGCGGAGGGAGTGTGGTGACTTCTTCACGACCGAGGGGCCCGACCATCGAGATCCGTCGTACCTTGGACCAAAGAAACATGCACTTCGAGCCGCCGCCTGGTCGCTTGCGGCTCTCGTAGACGAGTCACAGCCGCAGATGCCATACGATTGGAAATGGGCGAACGGGTATGTCACTTGCTTTACTACCGAACGTGACTCGCTCGGGCAGTGGCGTGGATATGCAGGTGGTGATGGTTTCGCCGTAGGTTTCGATCGGGCGAAGCTAGCGGAGCTGACCTACCAATGCTGGGATTACAAAGCAGGAAACCGAATGGAACCGGACGGAAGAGGTTGGGTTGATGCTCCGATCCCTGGGCCGCGACCCATCTTCTATGGTGACGAGGCGCGGGCCGAAAACTTGAATTTGGTTCAAAACTTCCTCCGTTCACGTATTTCTGAAAAGCCAGCTGCGGTTAACTACTTCAACTTTGTCACGGAGATGTTCAACGCCGCCGGTCGGTTGTGCATGACTCTGAAAGATGAATCATTCCAAGCTGAGAAAGAATGGCGACTTATCGCTATGTTCGCAGAGGCGTCCGCGCGACTGAATTTCCGGCAGGGAAGCTACGGTACTGGAGGCGTGGTTCCGTACATCGAGATCGGTTTTCCCCGTGACGCCATTGTGAAGGTTGTGATCGGGCCAGGTAATGCGCCAGATCTACGAGAGAGAGCAGTTCGTCAGATGTTGGAAGCCAACGGATATGCGATCGGCGAGGTTGATCTAGAGAGATCAAAAGTGCCGTACCGGGGTTGAACCCTCGACTGACCGGCGGCGTCCATCGCCGCCGAACATGTCGGGTCCCCGAACTATTCTTGAACCCGCGACGAGCCTCAGGTCGCCACACTGACCAGACCGAAGCGAAAGCCGAAGTCCTGAACTGCAACAACCCTTGCAGCTCGGTCACACGTGGCGACCTGATTCTCATTTGTGCACCACAAATCGGCGGTGCCCGTATTGCGGCTCTCGGCAAGTGTGCGCTCGAAGCGGAATTTCTGGGATGCAAAGAATCGAACACCTGAGAAAGGTATTCCACGCCGCTGACCAGCGCAGTCGATCATTTTCGGGAGATGATCGTCCGCAACACGAAACGGAACACCACAGCGGTACCGGCTCCGACCGCGACACCGGCCAGGAGAACCCCGACAGCGACACCGAGAACTGTGGCGGCCACGGTCCCCAACGCGACATCGGCAGGCGCCGGCCGAGGACTGGTGATCGCACTTCCCCTTTCGCGACAGTCGACAACGGACTCGCACAGATCATCACGCGCCGTTTGACGAGGAAGTCGGACCCACGCTGTTCAATGGGACAGGAACCGACTACGAGGAGATCAGGCTGTGCGGGCGCTACGCAAACAAGAGCAGACCGGGCATTATTCGGTCGGATGCAACCGAGCAGCGTCAGCAGGAGTGAGCCGCCGGACCACGTAGTGCGCATCGCGGCCTACCCCACGTAGGGATGCGGACGAGAGGCTTCGTTGCCATTCCAGTCCCACGTACCCGAGCCCTGGGTGGGTGGTGGACAGGCCCTTCCGGTGGCGGGGATGGCCAGTGTCGGTGAGTGCCCCGAGTTCTGCGAGGTAGTCCAGGTTGGGGGTGTATCCCGTGGCGAGGATGACCGCGTCGACGGTTGTTGTGGTGCCGCCGGGCCAGAAGGCTTGGTTTCCTTCGAGTTTGGTGAACATGGCGCGGCGTTGCGGTGTGCCGGCGGTGAGCGCGGCGCGGTAGCGGCCGGTGTCGAACACCGGCGACGTCGGTGGCCGCGAGAGAAGATGCCCGATCGGGAGGGCGTCGATTCCGGTGTACTTGAACCAGAAGTGCATGTCTCGGCGTAGGGGTCGTTGCGGCGCGAATGTCACGGGGTTTCGGCTGGCCAGGATCACATCGGCTGTTTCGGCGAGCTCGGCAGCGATCTGTACTGCGGAGTTCCCGGCTCCGACCACGATGACGTTCTGCCCGGCGTAGGCGGTGGGTTCGCGGTAGTCGGCGGCGTGCACAACAGTCCCGGTGAAGGCATCCAACCCTTTCAGTGCGGGACTGTGTGGAGTTTCGAATCCTCCTGTGGCGGCAATGATTCGAGGTGCGGTGAAGGCGGATCCGCTGTCGGTCCGGACGGTGAACTGGCCGCCGCTGGTGGTGACGGTATCGGCTCGTTCGTTGACGTGAATGTCCACATCGAGGGTCTTTGCGTAGCGGCGGAGGTAGTCGACGACTTCGTCGCGTCCGGGATAGCGGTCACCGTCGCCGCCGAACGGTAGACCGGGGAGGGAGCTGTACTTTGCTGGTGAGAACAAAGTGAGGCTGTCGTAGTACTGCGGCCAGGAGCCGACGGGTTCGCTACCCGCTTCGATGATCGCGGTGTCGAGCCGCTGGCGGCGCAGATGATGGGCTGCGGCCAGGCCGGACTGACCGCCACCGACGACAATCGCGTCGTAGTACGTCATGAGAATTGTCTTTCGGTCAGGAAGTGATCGGAATCGTTGTGGTGGTGCGGAGGGCGGGGATGGTTGCTGCGCTGATCACGGCGCCGACGAGGGCAATCGCTCCGAGGACGAGGTAGGCGTGGGCGTAGCTTCCGGTCCAGGTGGAGAGCACGGTGCCGGCCCACGGAGCCAGGGCCATGACGATGACGATCGGTGCGGACATCAGCCCGTTGAGGCGCCCGTAGTGTTCGCCGCCCCAGCGGTCGGTGATGGCGGTGGCCTGGATCAGGGTGAAGATGCCGCGGACCAGTCCGGCGCCGACGGCGATGCCGATCAACGCCGCCGTAGAGCTCGCCAGACCTAACCACACGGTGCTCAGACCGGCAACGGCGATGACCGATACCGTGCGTACGCGGACACTGGTCTTCGCTGCGAGTGGTAGGTAGAAGATGCGGCCGATGACCTGGCCGGCGCCGCCCAGCCCGAGCGTGAGTGCGGCGAGGCTGGGACTGAAACCGCGTTCGATCAGTAGCGGTACGAGGTTGAAGACGCCGGCGGATGCGGCGAAAGCGGCTGCCGCGAGGGCGACGATCAGAGCAAGGAATGGGAGGCTGCGTGAGGTGCGGTGGTAGTCGCCGGGCTGCGCGTGGGGCAGGCGGATGGGGTCGGGCCACCCGCCACGCAAACCCCAGATGTGTCCGGGGATGGTGATCACAGCCAGTATGGCGGCGAGCACCAGGTAGGTTGTGCGCCAATCGAATCGATCGGCCAGAGCGACAGACAGTGGCGCGAACACCGTGCTGGCCAGACCCGCGGCGAGGGTGAGAATCATCAGTGCTTTGACGTAGTTGTCGCCGTACCAGCGAGTCAGTGCGGCGAATGCCGGTGGATACAGCACCGCGCCCATCGCGATGCCGGCGAACACCCAACCCGCGAAAAACAGGGGGAGGGTGTGAGCTGTCGCGATGACCACCAGTGCGGGTACAGCGAGTACAGATCCTGTGGTCATGACCCAGCGGGGCCCGTGGCGATCGAGGATCCGTCCCACCGGTATGCCGACGGCGGCGGCGGCGAGTTGGCTGACCGAGAACGCCGCCACGATCACAGCGCTCGACCATCCGGTATCGCGGGAAATGGCTACCGACAGAACGGGAAACGCGTAGTACAGAATCCCCCAGCTGGTGATTTCGGTCAGACACAGCGCCACCAGGACCCGCCGCAGCCCCGACGGATCGAGGCTGACGGGGCGAGGCGGATCTTCGATGGTCGTCATCGGCTGTGCCCTATCCGCAGGAGTTGGAACTGCCGGAGGGACTGGACAGCGAGATCAGCTCCGGAGCAGGTGCGGCGCAGCAGCCACCCTCGGATTCCGCGGTATCGGGTTCGTCGAAAACACCAGCGCCGCCGCAGACTCCGGTTTCCGGGAGGATCAACTCCACCCGGGCGGCGGCCTCGTGATCGCCGGCGAGTTCGGCGGCGATGCTGCGTACCTGCTCGTACCCGGTCATCGCCAGGAACGTCGGCGCGCGGCCGTAGCTCTTCATCCCCGCCAGGTACATACCCGGTTCGGGATGGCGAAGTTCTTTCGCGCCGTGCGGATAGACCGTGCCGCAGGAGTGGACGTTCGGGTCGATCAGAGGCGCCAACTGTGTCGGGGCCTGCAGCACGGGGTCGAGGCCGAGTCGGATTTCCGACAGCCACGACAAGTCGGGGCGGAATCCGGTCAAGGTGACGACGTTGTCGACGTTCTCGATCCGGGTGCCGGCATCGGAGACCAGTGCGAGCTGACCATTGTCGGCGGATTCGACGGCGGCGGTGCGGAAACCGGTGACCACGGTGAGAAGTCCGTCGTCGACAGCCTTCTTCGCGCGGAGTCCGAGTGCGCCGCGAGCGGGCAGCTCGTCCGACTCACCGCCGCCGAACGCGGAACCGATAGCCCCGCGGCGAACAGCCCACGTGATGCGCGTACCGGGGGCTTGCTTTTCGAGTCCGGCTAGCGCGACGATGGCAGTCAGTGCGGAATGGCCGCTGCCTGCGATGACGGTGTGTTTCCCGGCGAACTGGGCACGGATCGCCTCGTCGTCGAGGTCGGGCACACGGTAGGTGATCGCGGCAGCGGCAGCCCTCTCGCCGAGGGCGGGCAGTCCTTCCCCGCCGAGCGGGTTCGGGGTGCCCCAGGTGCCGGAAGCATCGACGACGGCCTGGGCGAAGACGCGGTCCTCGCTGCCGCCTGGGCGGCGCAGGTGGATGGAGAGAGGTTCGGTATCGCGGCCGGCGTCGACGACCAGGTCGCGGCCACGTCGGGCGACGCCGATCACCTCGGTGTCGAACTGCACCGCATCACCGAGGGCGGCGGCGAGGGGTTCGAGGTAGAGCTGACGCCACTGCTGTCCGGTCGGGTACGCATCTACGTCGGGAGCGCTCCACCCGTTCTGCTCGAGCAGACACTGCGCGGCGGGATCGACGAGTTCGGACCAGCGGGAGAAGAGCCGGACGTGATTCCATTCGGCGATCGCCGTACCGGCGACGGCGCCTCGCTCAAGCACCAGCGGCGTGAGTCCTCGTTCGCGCAGTTGCGCGGCGGCGGCGAGGCCGATCGGTCCAGCTCCGATCACGACAACGGGTAGTTCGGTCATCACAAATTCCTTTCATCGACAATGATCGATCTTTAATTCGAACTGTATCGATATCAGTCGATGAATGCAACCATCGACGAAGGTCGATATAGTGTGTGCATGACATCGCTGCAGACCCCGACGGTGCGCGTCGGCGATTCGGACCCAGGTGCGGTCGACTCGAATGTGCTCGAGCAAGCTGACGCCGACACCTACGCGCAGTGGTTCGCGTGCCTGGCCGAACCGATGCGGGTGCGGCTGCTGCACCGCGTCGCGAGCGCTGCTGGCGGCATCACGATCGGGGCTCTCGCCGAGGCGTTGGGGATCGGGCAGCCCACGGTCTCCCACCATGTACGTAAGCTCGCCGATGTGGGATTCGTCAGCCTGCGCAAAGAGGGGACCAGCACCGTTGTCGCGATGAATCCGACGTGCTGCGTCGCGTTGCCGCAGGCCGCCGACATCGTGATGGGAGTTCTCGCGCCGCGGCCGTGCTGCCCGAGCGATCTTCCTGACGATGTCGCCGTCCGGGTCATGTCCGATGACGACTGGGACGCCGTTCTGCGGATCTACGGCGAAGGGATCGCCACGCGCAACGCCACTTTCACCACCGAAGTCCCCAGCCGGGAGTATCTCGATGCGCAGTGGCTGCCGAATCATCGCTGGGTCGCCACCATCGACGATGTCGTCGTCGGCTGGGCTGCCCTGAGTTCGACCTCCGGGCGGGACTGCTACCGCGGAGTCGCCGAAAATTCCGTCTATGTCGCCGACGGGATGCGCGGGCGAGGTGTCGGAAAAGCGTTGCTACGCAAGCAAGTCATGGCAGCGGACGCGGATGGGCTCTGGACCCTGCAGACGTCGATCTTCCCTGAAAATCGCGCCTCCGTCTCCCTGCATCACTCGGCAGGGTTCCGCACCATCGGGATCCGCGAGAAGATCGCCCAACTCGACGGGATCTGGCGCGACACAGTCCTGCTCGAACGCCGAACGGCAGCGGATTCCTGATTTTCTGAACCGCCAATCGAAGCATTTTTCGGCAATCGATCCGCCATATGTGATCAGCAACTCGAAGCAACCCCTTAGCTCGAGTGCAGAGTGAATCTGCTGAGACGTGATTCCCGCTGTAACTGGCAAATTATTCGTGGGCTGGTGTCACGTCCTCCTGCAGTGAGTTCTTGAGGGCTCGGGATCAGCGGCTTCACAGCAGAGCGGTCACCGTCGGGGATGTACGTGCAGACGAACTGGAGCGGGTGAAACTGAAAGTCTTCGCGAGTCGCCGATCGGAGTGTGCAACGCCGCCTGCATCTACATGCCGGTTGAGTATCACATCTGCTGCTCTCGCTTGCCTGTCACTCGGCTGCCCGGTAGCTCGATTGGGCAGGACTGTGCAGATTGTTGCTGAAAAGCGGTCGGTCCATGCCAGGGGTGCGGAGGTCGAGCGAGGACGGCTAGACCACGGGTTGCGCGGCGTCCTTGTCGAGAATTCCGTCTCTCTCCCACGGCCACGTCATCAGAGCCCAGATGATGAATACGATTGTCATCCCAGAAAACAGATACACCGGCCACGGACCCATCAGGTCCAGCAGCGATGCGGTGGAAGGTTTGGCGTTGAGAAAGCCGTAATTGGTATCGGCGATGCGATTGAAGATGAAAGTGACTATCGCCCATGTCAGCGTGACCAGTACCGCGAAGCGGTAGCTGCGCCATGTAGGTCGCATTCTCCGGCCCCACGTGAGATAGATCGCGGCCCAGACGACAAACAGGTGAATTGTCGACGGCCATCGTAAGCTCCCCACTGGCGGCCATTTATGGCGCATTTTGTGGCCATGGTTTCTCCCCGCGTACGGCCAGATAGTTCCCCA
>NZ_JBVHEH010000051.1:0-32345 GCF_055562955.1 Kitasatospora sp. NPDC015121 | reverse complement strand
CGCTTGGCTCCATACCTACAATCACCACCGCGGACACACCGCACTCGCAGGCAAACCACCCGCCAGCCGCGTAACCAACCTCACGGGTCAGTACATCTAGGCCCTTCCCGGCCCGGCCGGTGCCGGGTGCCACCGACCGCCGGGGCCGGGAGGAAACCGGTTTGACCCGGGCGCGCCGGGCGGTGATAGGACTGGAGGCACTATGAACATCACGGTCTTCTGCTCCGCCAACTCCCTCGACGCCAAGTACACCGCCCCGGCGGCCGAGTTCGCCCGGCTGCTCGGCGAGGCCGGGCACACGCTGGTGTGGGGCGGGTCGCACGCCGGGCTGATGGGCCAGCTCGCGGACGGGGTCAAGGCGGCCGGCGGCCGGCTGGTCGGGATCTCGGTGGAGTTCCTGCGGCACAAGGCGTACGAGGGCGCGGACGAGCTGGTGACCATGCCGGACCTGCCGACCCGGAAGGCCGAGCTGCTGGCGCACGGCGACGCGCTGGTGGTGCTGGTCGGCGGGGTCGGCACGCTCGACGAGATCACCGAGGTGCTGGAGCTGAAGAAGCACGGCCTGCACGACAAGCCGGTGGTCGTCCTGGACAGCGAGGGCTTCTACACCGGCCTGCGCCTCCAGTTGGAGCGGATGGACGCCGAGGGCTTCCTGCCCCGCCCGCTCGCCGAGCTGGTGGCCTTCGCGCAGACCCCGGCCGAGGCCCTCGCCCACCTGTCCGCCCACCAGTCGTAGAGGAAGATCGAATTGGGTGTCCACCTGATCACCGGCGCCGGCTCCGGCATCGGCGCCGTCGTCGCCGACAAGCTCACCGCCCGCGGCGAGGAGCTCTGGCTGCTCGTCCGGGACGCGCGCCGCACCGCCCAGCTGCGCGAGCGCTACCCCGACGCGAGGACCCTGGTCGGCGACCTGGACGACCCGGCCAAGCTGTCCTGGGCCTTCGGGCACCAGACCCTCCCGGTCGAACTGGACTCGCTGCTGCACGTCGCCGGCGTGGTCGAGCTCGGCACGGTCGCCGAGACCCCGGTCAAGGCCTGGCAGCACCAGCTCAACGTCAACGCGGTCGCGCCCGCCGAGCTCACCCGGCTGCTGCTGCCCTCGCTGCGGCTGGCCCGCGGCCACGTGGTGTTCGTCAACTCCGGCGCCGGCCTGCGCGCCGACCCGACCTGGGGCTCGTACGCGGCCAGCAAGTTCGCGGTGCGCGCGCTGGCCGACGCGCTGCGGCAGGAGGAGCACGCCAACGGCGTCCGGGTGACCAGCGTCTACCCGGGGCGGACGGCCACCCCGATGCAGCAGAAGGTGCACCAGCAGGAGGGCCAGGCGTACGACCCGGAGCGCTGGATCGCGCCGGAGTCGGTCGCCACCGCCGTCCTCACCGCGCTCGACCTGCCGCGGGACGCCGAGATCACCGAGATCACCGTCCGGCCCGGCAGGTAGCGCGACCGGGGAGGGGTGCGGGCCGTTTCCCGTGCCCCTCCCCGGCCTCGTAGGCTCTCCCCGTGACTGACGTGGACGTTTTCGCGGAACTGGCCGGAGCGGCGACCGGGGTCGGCTCGATGCCCGGCGGCGACGCCAGGGACACGGCCCGGGGCGTGACGGCCGAGCTGGAACAGCTCCCGCACCTGCCCGAACTGCCCGCCCGCGGCCCGGGCGCCGACATGATCGGCCGCGGCGCCGGGCTGCTGACCGAGCTGTTCGTGCAGACCGAGCCCAGCGGCTGGCGCTTCACCGACCGCCCCGGCCGCGACACCAGGCGGGCGGTGTCCTGGCTCGGCGAGGACCTCGACGCCCTGGAGGAGTACGCCCAGGGCTACGGCGGCCTGCTCAAGGTGCAGGCCGCCGGCCCGTGGACGCTGGCCGGCTCGATCGAGCTCAGGCACGGCGAGAAGGCGCTCAGCGACCCCGGCGCCTGCCGCGACATCGCCGGCTCGCTCACCGACGGCCTGCGCCGCCACCTGGCCGACGTCCGCCGCCGGGTCCCCGGCGCGACCGTGGTGCTGCAGCTCGACGAACCGCTGCTGCCCGCCGTGCTGGCCGGCTCGGTGAAGACCGCCAGCGGCTTCCAGCGGCTGCGCGCGGTGGACCGCCAACTCGCCGAGCAGGCCCTGCGCGAGCTGGTCGGCGGCCTCGACGCGCCCGTCCTGGTGCACAGTTGCGCGCCGGAGGTGCCGATCGCGCTGCTGCGCCGGGCCGGCGTCGCCGGGATCAGCCTGGACTTCGGCCTGCTGACCGAGCGCGCCGACGACGACCTCGGCGAGGCGGTCGAGGGCGGCACGCTGCTGCTCGCCGGTGTGGTGCCGTCCACTGACGTCGAAAGGTCGGACCCGGCCGGTAGTGTCCAGGGTGTCAGGACGCTGTGGCGCCGGCTCGGTCTGGCCCCCGAACTGCTGGGCCGCCGAGTCGTGGTGACCCCCACGTGCGGGCTGGCGGGGGCCTCCCCGGCGTACGCGCGGCGGGCGCTGGCCACCGCGGTCCGCGCCGCCCGGAGCCTGGTGGACAACCCGGAGTAGCGAACGAGGAGGACGGCGCGGTGGCGGCTGTGGAGGGCTGGGAGGAGATCCCGGCGGAGGTGCGGACGCGGCACGCCGAACTGGCGACCGAGATCGAGGAGCACCGTTCCCGGTACTACGAGCAGGACGCGCCGGTCGTCACCGACGCCGAGTTCGACGCCCTGATGCGGGAGCTGCAGGCGCTGGAGGACGAGCACCCGGCACTGGTGACGCCCGACTCGCCCACCCAGAAGGTCGGCGGCGCGCCCACCGCGCTGTTCGCCCCGGTCGAGCACCGCGAGCGGCTGCTCAGCCTGGACAACGCGATGGACGGCGAGGAGCTGGCCGCCTGGGCCGAGCGGGTCGCCACCGAGCTGGCCGGCATCGACTACCACTACCTGTGCGAGCTGAAGGTCGACGGCCTGGCCGTCAACCTGACGTACGAGCGCGGCGTGCTGGTGCAGGCCGCCACCCGCGGCGACGGCCGGGTCGGCGAGGACATCACCCCCAACGTCCGCACCATCGCCGAGATCCCGCACCGGCTGCACGGCGAGGACCTGCCGGAGCTGGTGGAGGTCCGCGGCGAGGTGTTCTTCCCGACCGAGGAGTTCGAGGCGCTGAACGCCTCCTTCGAGGCCGAGAACGTCCGCCGCCGGCAGGAGAACGAGGAGCGCGCCAAGGAGGGCAAGCGGCCCCGGGCGCTGATCCGGCTGTTCATGAACCCGCGCAACGCCGCGGCCGGCTCGCTCCGGCAGAAGGACCCGCTGGTCACCGCCGCCCGCCCGCTGCGGATGGTGGTGCACGGCATCGGCGCCCGGGTCGGCTTCGACATCGACCGCCAGTCGCACGCGTACGACCTGCTGCGCGGCTGGGGCCTGCCCACCGCCCGGCACAACCGGGTGGTCGGCACGCTCGACGAGGTGCGGGCGTTCATCGAGCACTTCGGCGAGCAGCGGCACTCCGTCGAGCACGAGATCGACGGCGTGGTGGTCAAGGTCGACGAGATCCCCCTCCAGGGCCGGCTCGGCGCCACCTCCAAGTCGCCGCGCTGGGCGATCGCCTGGAAGTACCCGCCGGAGGAGGTCACCGCCGAGCTCGCCGCGATCCAGATCGGCATCGGCCGCACCGGCCGGGCCACCCCGTACGCGGTGCTGGCGGAGCCGGTGAAGGTGGCCGGGTCGATGGTGCAGTACGCCACCCTGCACAACCAGCAGGTGGTCAAGGCCAAGGGCGTGCTGATCGGCGACACCGTGGTGCTGCGCAAGGCCGGCGACGTGATCCCGGAGATCATCGGCCCGGTGGTGGAGAAGCGCACCGGCGCCGAGACCCCGTTCGAGATGCCGGAGAAGTGCCCGGAGTGCCGGAGCGTGCTGCGCCCGATGTCCGAGGGCGACATCGACCTGCGCTGCCCCAACGCCCAGTACTGCCCGGCCCAGGTCCGCGAGCGGATCGCCTTCCTCGGCGGCCGGCAGTGCCTGGACGTCGAGGGGCTGGGCTACGTCGCCGCCACCGCGCTCACCCAGCCGCTGCCGCCGGTGGAGGCGCCGGTGCGCAACGAGGGCGACATCTTCGGGCTGACCGAGGAGCGGCTGCTGCCGATCAAGGTGCTGGTGCGCGACCCGAAGACCGGCATGCCCAAGCCGGACGACAAGACCGGCAAGGAGAAGGAGGTGTTCTTCTTCGCGAACAACGCGGGTGCGCCCAAGAAGAACACCGGGGTCCTGCTGGAGAACCTGGACAAGGCCAGGGACCGCCCGCTGTGGCGCTTCCTGAACGGCCTCTCGATCCGGCACGTCGGCCCGGTCGCCGCCCAGGCGCTGGCCCGCGAGTTCCGCGACCTGGACCGGGTGTTCGCCGCCGACGAGAGCGAGCTGGCCGCCGTCGAGGGCGTCGGCCCGACCATCGCCCGGGCGGTCAAGGAGTGGTACGCCGAGGACTGGCACCGGGAGATCCTGGAGAAGTGGCGCGCCGCCGGCGTGGTCTTCACCGAAGAGGCCGAGGAGCGGGGCGAACGCCCGCTGGAGGGCCTGACCGTGGTGGTCACCGGCACGCTGGCCGGCCACACCCGGGACGGCGCCAAGGAGGCGCTCGCCTCGCGCGGCGCCAAGGTCACCGGCTCGGTGTCGAAGAAGACGCATTTCGTGGTGGCCGGTGACAATCCCGGCTCGAAGTACGACAAGGCGGTGCAACTGGGCCTCCCGGTGCTGGACGACGCGGGATTCGCCGTCCTGCTGGAGCGGGGCGCGGACGCCGCCCGGGCGCACCTCGGCCTGGAGCCGCTCGGCGGCGCGGACGGGGGCGCGGACGGGGGCGCGGACGGCGCGCGGGAGGCGGACGGGGCGGCCGCCGCGACCGGCGGGACGGGTGCGAACGGAGCGGGCGCGGTGGGGGAGAACGCCGACGGGGAGACGGCGAAGAGGGATTCCTGACGGGTCGTTACCGTCCTGATGCCGCGCCGGTCGGGTGTTCGAGAAGGAAATCGGGCATGGTGTCACTGAACAACGCGCGGATATGACGTAGCGCTCAGAGGTGGCCCGAAAGTGCGCCCAGGCGGCGCACCCCGGCATACCCTGGGCGCTACGAACTGTCAGCAGGAGTGTGTGGCGCCGGCCTTCCGGCCGGGGCCCCGGGGACACGCCCTCGTCTGACGTCCACCGGCACCTCTGAGGAGAGGGGTGCCTCACCGTGAGGCGGCCCCGCCGGGGGGCGGGCCCGACGGAGGACTGGGCTTATGGATCGTACGACCGGCGGCGCGCCCACGCGTCCGCCGCAGGGGGTGGCAGGGGCGGTCCTGCTGCTCGGCGTGCTGCTGGCCGGGGCCGCGCCGCTCATCCCGCTGGCCGTCCTGGTGTACCGCTACGAACCCGAACTGCTGCCGCTGTTCGCGGTTCCGCTCGCCGTGCTGGTCGCCGCCTGGCGGATCGCCCGGGACCGGGCGCGCGACCAGCTCACCGACCCGCTGACCGACCTGCCCAACCGGCAGGCCCTGCTGATCGCCACCCAGGAGGCACTGGCCCGGCACGAAGCCGAACCCGGCCACGGCGTCGGGCTGATCCTGCTCGACCTGGACCGCTTCCGCTCGCTCAACGACGCCCTCGGCCACACCGCGGGCGACCGGCTGCTGGTGCACATCGCCCGCCGGCTGCACCGCGCCCTGCGCACCGGCACCGGCCACCCCAGGGACGGCGAGGACGCCACCGCGCTGCCCCCGCCGGTCGGCCGCGGCGAGCGCCCGGTGGTGGCCCGGATGGGCGGCGACGAGTTCGCGGTGCTGCTGCCCGGCGTGGGCAGCACCGAGGTGCTGGAGCGGACCGCGAAGGCGCTGATCGCCGAACTGGCCGCGCCGATCCGGCTGGACGGCCTGCTGCTCGTCCTGGAGGCCAGCGCCGGAGTGTGCGCCTACCCGACCCACGCCCAGGACGCAGAATCGCTTCTGCGCCGGGCCGACGTCGCGATGGGCCACGCCCAGCACAGCCGCAGCGGCGTCGAGAGCTACGACGAGGCCCGCGACCTCGACACCCCGTACCGGATCGGCCTGCTCGGCGACCTGCGGCGGGCCATCGAGATGAACGAGGTGCAGCTGCACTACCAGCCCAAGGTGGCCTTCGACGGCAGCGTCGTCGGCCTGGAGGCCCTGGTCCGCTGGGACCGGCCCGGGCAGGGGCGGGTGGCGCCGGACGAGTTCATCGCCCTCGCCGAGTCCTCCGGGCTGATGCCGCGGCTCACCGACTACGTGCTGGAGAGCGCCGTCGGGCAGATCGCCCGCTGGCGCCACCAGGGCCTGATGGTGCCGGTCGCCGTCAACGTCTCGCCGCGCGACGTCCTCAACCCCGGCTTCGCCGCCCGGGTCGCCGGACACCTCACCCGGCACCAGGTGCCGGCCGCCGCGCTCCAACTGGAGATCACCGAACGGCTGTTGCTCGACGACAGCCGGCGGGCCGCCGACACCCTCGCCGAACTGCGGCGCTACGGCGTCCGGATGTCGCTGGACGACTTCGGCACCGGCCACTCCTCGCTGGTGCGGCTGCGCAGCCTGCCGGTCGGCGAACTCAAGATCGACCGCTCCTTCGTCTCCCGGATGGTCGCCGACGACCACGACGCCGCCGTGGTCCGCTGCTCGGTCGAGCTCGCCCACTCGCTCGGGCTGACCGTGGTCGCCGAGGGCGTCGAGGACGACGAGACCTGGGAACGGCTGCACGACATGGGCGTCGACGCCGTCCAGGGCTGGCTGGTCTCCGCGGCGCTGCCCGCCGACCAGGCCACCGCCTGGCTGCTGGTGCGCCGCAACGAAGCGCCGCCGGTGGAGTCGCTGCCGCGCTGACCGCGCGCACCGAGGGGTACCGCCCGGGAACGCGTTCCCGGGCGGTACCCCTTCTGCCCATAGGATGGCCCCTTAGGACCGAAAGGACGGGTGTGCCCAGCGCCGCCCGGTCCACCAGAACTCACCCTTGAGGATCGCTGCATGGCTGGCATCACGCGCGAGGAGGTCGCCCACCTCGCCCGGCTGTCGCGTCTGGAGTTGCAGGCGGAGGAGTTGGACCACTTCGCCGAGCAGCTCGACGTGATCATCGGCGCGGTCGCCCGCGTTTCCGAGGTCGCGGGGCAGGACGTCCCGCCGACCTCCCACCCGCTCCCGCTCACCAACGTGATGCGGGCGGACGAGGTGCGGCCGTCGCTGACCCCGGAGCAGGCCCTGTCCGGCGCTCCGGCCGGCGAGGACCAGCGTTTCCGCGTGCCGCAGATCCTCGGGGAGGACTGACCGAGATGACCGAGCTGATCAAGTACACGGCGGCCGAGACCGCCACCGCGATCGCCAGGGGCGAGGTCACGGCCGTCGAGGTCGCCCAGGCCCACCTGGACCGGATCGACGCCGTCGACAAGAAGGTCAACGCCTTCCTGCACGTCGACCACGAGGGCGCGCTGGCCGCGGCCCGCGCCGTCGACGCCAAGCGCGCCGCCGGCGCCGAGCTCGGCCCGCTGGCCGGCGTGCCGCTCGCGCTCAAGGACGTCTTCACCACCAAGGGCATGCCGACCACCTGCGGCTCGAAGATCCTGGAAGGCTGGGTGCCGCCGTACGACGCCACCCTGACCACGCGCCTCCGGGACGCCGACGTCGTCATCCTCGGCAAGACCAACATGGACGAGTTCGCGATGGGCTCCTCCACCGAGAACTCCGCCTACGGCCCGACCGGCAACCCGTGGGACCTCGGCCGGATCCCCGGCGGCTCCGGCGGCGGCTCGGCGGCCGCGCTGGCCGCCTTCGAGGCGCCGCTGGCGATCGGCACCGACACCGGCGGCTCGATCCGCCAGCCCGGCGCCGTCACCGGCACCGTCGGCGTCAAGCCCACCTACGGCTCGGTGTCCCGCTACGGCCTGGTCGCGTTCTCCTCCTCGCTGGACCAGGGCGGCCCGTGCGCCCGCACCGTGCTCGACACCGCCCTGCTGCACGAGGCGATCGCCGGCCACGACCCGCTCGACTCCACCTCCATCGACGCCCCCGTCCCGGACGTGGTCGCCGCCGCCCGGATGCGCGACGTGCGCGGCATGCGGATCGGCGTCGTCAAGGAGTTCGCCGGCGAGGGCTACCAGGCCGGCGTCATGCAGCGCTTCGAGGAGTCCGTCGAGCTGCTGCGCGAACTGGGCGCCGAGGTCGTCGAGGTCTCCTGCCCGTCCTTCACGCTGGCGATGCCCGCGTACTACCTGATCGCCCCGTCCGAGGCCTCCTCGAACCTCGCCCGGTTCGACGCGATGCGCTACGGCCTGCGGGTCGGCGACGACGGCACCCGCTCCGCCGAGCAGGTCACCGCGCTCACCCGCGAGGCCGGCTTCGGCGCCGAGGTCAAGCGCCGCATCATCCTCGGCACCTACGCGCTCTCCTCCGGCTACTACGACGCCTACTACGGCTCCGCGCAGAAGGTCCGCACCCTGATCTCGCGGGACTTCGACGCCGCCTTCGCGGGCGTGGACGTGCTGGTCTCCCCGACCACCCCGACCACCGCCTTCCGCCTCGGCGAGCGCACCGACGACCCGTTGGCGATGTACCTCGCCGACCTGTGCACCATTCCCTCGAACCTCGCCGGCAACGCGGCCATGTCGCTGCCCTGCGGCCTCGCCCCGGAGGACAATCTCCCGGTCGGCCTGCAGATCATCGCCCCCGCGATGGCGGACGACCGCCTCTACCGCGTGGGCGGCGCCGTCGAGGCCGCGCTCAACGACAAGTGGGGCCACGCCCTGCTGGAGGAGGCACCGGCACTGTGAGCAAGATCGAGAAGGCCAAGGGCTGGAAGCACTCGAAGCCCGGCCTGTGGCTGTCCATCGGCACCAGCGCCTTCGGCGCGATCTCCATCGCCAAGGACATCCGCGGCGCCCGCGCCGACAACGACACCCTCAAGCTGATCAACGCCGTGGTCGGCGCCGCCGCCCTGATCACCGGCACCGCGCTCCTCGTCCGCGAGCTCAAGCGTCTCGGCGACGACGACGTCCTGCTCGGCTGAACACCCATGATGGAAGAAGGGACGCTGTGAGCGTCATGAGCCTGGTCTCCTACGAGGAGGCTCTCGCCTCGTACGACCCGGTGATGGGCCTTGAGGTCCACGTCGAGCTGGGTACCAAGACCAAGATGTTCTGCGGCTGCTCCACCGAGCTGGGTGCCGAGCCGAACTCGCAGACCTGCCCGACCTGCCTCGGCCTGCCCGGCTCGCTGCCGGTGGTCAACGCGGTCGGCGTGGAGTCGGCGATCCGGATCGGGCTCGCGCTGAACTGCGAGATCGCCGAGTGGTGCCGGTTCGCCCGGAAGAACTACTTCTACCCGGACATGCCGAAGAACTTCCAGACCAGCCAGTACGACGAGCCGATCGCCTTCAACGGCTACCTCGACGTGCAGTTGGAGGACGGCGAGGTCTTCCGGGTGGAGATCGAGCGCGCCCACATGGAGGAGGACACCGGCAAGTCCACCCACGTCGGCGGCGCCACCGGCCGGATCCACGGCGCGGAGTACTCGCTGCTGGACTACAACCGGGCCGGCATCCCGCTGATCGAGATCGTCACCAAGCCGATCGAGGGCGCGGGCCACCGGGCCCCCGAGGTCGCCCGGGCGTACGTCGCCGAGCTGCGCGAGCTGATCAAGGCGCTGGGCGTCTCCGAGGCCCGGATGGACAAGGGCCAGATGCGCTGCGACGTCAACCTGTCGCTGCGCCCCAACGGCACCTCGACCTTCGGCACCCGCAGCGAGACCAAGAACGTCAACTCGCTGCGCAGCGTCGAGCGGGCCGCCCGGTTCGAGATCCAGCGGCACGCCACCGTCCTCGCCGACGGCGGGACGATCGTCCAGGAGACCCGGCACTTCCACGAGGAGGACGGCTCCACCACGGCCGGCCGGATCAAGGACAACGCCGAGGACTACCGGTACTTCCCCGAGCCCGACCTGGTGCCGGTCGCCCCGGCCCGGGAGTGGGTCGAGGAGCTGCGGGCCTCCCTGCCGGAGCTGCCCCGGGTCCGCCGGGCCCGGCTGCAGGCCGAGTGGGGCCTGACCGACAAGGACATGCAGTCGGTGCTCAACGCCGGTGCGGTGGAGCCGATCTCGGAGACCATCGCGGCCGGCGCCCCCGCCGACCAGGCCCGCAAGTGGTGGATGGGCGAGCTGGCGCGGCGCGCCAACGAGACCGGCACCGAGCTGTCCGAGCAGCCGATCACCCCGGCCCAGGTGGCCCGGGTGTGCGCGCTGGTCGCCGAGGGCAAGCTCAACGACAAGCTGGCCCGCCAGGTCATCGAGGGCGTCCTCGCCGGCGAGGGCGAGCCGGACGACGTGGTCGCCGGGCGCGGCCTGGCCGTGGTCTCCGACGACTCCGCGCTCGGCGCGGCCGTCGACCAGGCCATCGCCGACAACCCGGACGTCGCCGCGAAGATCCGCGACGGCAAGGTGCAGGCGGTGGGCGCGCTGGTCGGCGCGGTCATGAAGACCACCCGCGGGCAGGCCGACGCGGCGAGGGTCAAGGACCTGATCCTGGAGAAGTTGGCCTAGGTCCGAGTCAGGCCCGAGTAGGTCTGAGTCAAGGCCTGAGGATGGTCTTAGGCGGTCCGGAGGCGGCTAAGGAGGCTCCTTAGGCGTTCCGGGCCCGGTGCCCGCCCCCGACCGGGGGCGGGCACCGCCGTTTTCCCGGCCGGCGGGCCGCGGAGATCGGGCGGACTCCCGATGTCGCGCACCCCCCTGGGGGCGGAGGCTTGACCCCAGAACGCGACGAGGGGAAACACGCGATGTACGAGTACGAGCTGTTCAAGGCGCGGGAGCGCGAACTGCACGGCCGGGCCGCCGCCGAGCGGCTGGCCCGCGAGGCGGTCGGGGAGCGCGGCGGGCTGGTCGGACGGGTGGTGCGGGCGGTGCGCCGGGCGCCCGCCGCGCCGTCCGGGCGGGTGGCGGAGCAGGTCCGCTCCGGCGCCGTGGCGGGCTGCGCGGGATGACCGCGGGACCCGGCCCGTCCACCGGTCGGGATAACCGTTCGGCCGTGTTCGAGGGCTGTGGCATGCTCACGGACATGGAGCAGACAGTCAGCCCGGTCTTCGTCGGACGCGGCCGGGAGACCGGCCTGCTCGCCGCCGCACTGGACCGGGCGGGGGCGGGGGAGCCGCAGGCCGTGCTGATCGGCGGCGAGGCGGGGGTCGGGAAGACCAGGCTGATCGAGGAGTTCCTGGCGCAGGCCGAGGCGGACGGCGCGGTCACCGCGCTCGGCGCCTGCCTGGAGGTCGGCGCGGAGGGCCTGCCCTACGGGCCGCTCTCGGCCGCGCTGCGCCGCCTGCACCGGCGCCTGGGACCGGAGTTGGACGCGGCGGCGGCCGGGCTGGAGGGTCACCTCGCCCGGCTGCTGCCGGACTTCGGGGAGGCCGACGGGGAGGGCAACGACGAGTACGGCCGGGCCCGGCTGTTCGAGCACACCGCCCGGCTGTTCGAGCGCCTCAGCGAGGGGCGGACCCTGCTGCTCGCCGTCGAGGACCTGCACTGGTCCGACCGCTCCACCCGGGAACTGCTCGCCTACCTGGTGCGCACCCTGCACCGCTCCCGGGTGCTGATCGTCGCCACCTACCGCACCGACGACCTGCACCGCCGGCACCCGCTGCGGCCCTTCCTGGCCGAGCTGGAGCGGCTGCGCACCGTCCAGCGGCACGAACTCGAACGGCTCGACCGGCCCGAGGTGGCCGCCCAACTCGCCGGCATCCTCGGCCCCGACGCCCCCGGCCGGGACGTGGTGGACCGGATCCACCGCCGCTCCGAGGGCAACCCGTTCTTCGTCGAGGAACTCGCCACCGCCTACCGCGACGGCTGCCTGGCCTGCGTCACCGAGTCGCTGCGCGACATCCTGCTGGTCCGGGTCGAGGCCCTGCCCGAGGAGACCCAGCGGATCGTCCGGATCGCCGCCGAGGGCGGCTCCCGGATCGAGCACGCCCTGCTCGCCGCCGTCGTCGCGGAGAGCGGCGCGGGCGGCGAGGACGCGCTGATCTCCGCGCTGCGCACCGCCGTCGGCGCCAACATCCTGCGCCCCGACACCGACGGCGAGGGCTACCGGTTCCGGCACGCGCTGGTCCGCGAGGCGGTCTCCGACGACCTGCTGCCCGGTGAGCGGCAGGCCGTCAACCGGCGCTTCGCCACCGTCCTGGAGGCCGACCCCGAACTGGTCCGGGCCGAGCAGCGCACCGCCCGGCTCGCCGACTACTGGTACCGCGCCCACCAGCCCGCCCGGGCGCTGCCCGCCGCCCTGGAAGCGGCCCGGGTCGCCCGCCGGCGCAACGCCTTCGCCGAACAGCTCACCATGCTCGAACGCGCCATCGAGCTCTGGGAGACCGTCTCCGAACAGGTCCTCGCCACCACCCTGCGCCCGCACGACTGGGCCGACACCTACCCGCCGTGCGCCTGCGACGACGGCGAGCACGACGGCTGCGACCGGCTCCAGCTCGTCGACGTGCTCGCCGAGGCGGTGGTCGCCGCCCGCCGGGCCGGCGACCGCGACCACGGGCAGAGCCTGGCCCGCCGCGCCCTCGCCCTGGTCGACGAGGAGCGCAACCCGCTGCGCGCCGCCTGGTTCCGGCTCCAGCGCGCCAAGATGCTCGACCACCTCAAGCGGCTCGGCGGCCTGGAGGAGATCACCTACGCCCAGCGCCTCGTCCGCGACCTCGGCCCGACCGCCGTGCAGGCCGAGGCGCTCGCCCTGGAGGCCGCGCACGGCCTGCTCCGCAGCCCGAGCACCGAGGCGGTGGCCACCGCCGAACGCGCCGTCGAGATCGCCCGGCAGGTCGGCGCGCCCTCCGTCGAGGTGCACGCCCGGGTCACCCTGGCCGGCCTGCTCGGCGACTTCGACGACCCCGAGCGCGCCGTCGCCCTGCTCACCGAGGCCGTCGAACAGGCCCGGCCGCTCGGCAACGACGACGTCCACACCCGCGGCCTGAACAACCTCGCCAGCATGCTGCTCTCCTACGGCCGCGCCGCCGACGCCGTCACCGCCGCCCGCGAGGGCCTGGAGGCCGCCCGCCGCAGCGGACTGCTGCTCAACACCGGCCCGATCCTCACCGGCAACCTCGCCGAGGCGCTGCTCGCGGTCGGCCGCACCGAGGAGGCCGCCGCCGTCCTCGCCGACTGGGACGACAAGCCCGAGGCCGACACCCACGGCGAGTTCATGGACCGGCTGCGCGGCGAACTCGCCCTGCTGCGCGGCGCCTTCGCCGAGGCCGAGACGCACTGGCAGACCGCCCAGGCCAGCGGGGGCGGCGGCTCCCAGCCCCAGCACGTGCTGCCCACCGCCGCCCTCGGCATCCGGATCGCCGTCCGCCTCGGCCGCCCCGACCAGGCCCGCGAACGGCTCGCCGAAGCCCTCGACGGCACCGTCCTGACCGGCCAGGACGGCCACCTGCTCCCGCTGCTCGCCCACGCCGCCGAGGCCGAGGCCGACCAGTACCCGCGCACCCCCGACGGCGAGGCCGCGCTCGCCCGGATCGCCGACCTCGCCGCCCGGCTCACCCCCCGCTGCGCCCTCGACCGGGGCTGGGCCGCCCTGCTGGCCGGCGAACTCGCCCGCGCCGCCGGCCGCCCCACCGCCGCCCACCGCCGCAGGGCCCTCGCCGAACTGCGCACCACCGACCTGCCCGGACCGCTCACCCGCGCCCTGCTGCGCACCGCCGAGGACGCCGCGGCCGGCGGCGACCGCGAGGAGGCCGCCGCCCTGCTCCGCGAGGCCGTCGAACTCGCCGACCGGGGCGGCGACCTGACCACCCGGCAGGACGCCGACCTGCTCGCCGAACGCCTCGGCCTCGGCGGCCGCCGGGGGGCTCCCGCCGAGGACGGCCTCGGCCTCACCCCCCGCGAGCGCGACGTGCTGCGCCAACTCGCCCTCGGCCGCAGCAACCGGCAGATCGCCGAACGGCTGTTCATCTCGCCGAAGACCGCCAGCGTGCACGTCTCCAACATCCTCGCCAAGCTCGCCGTCGGCGGCCGGGGCGAGGCCGCCGCACTGGCCCACCGGCTGCGGCTGTTCCCCGAGGAGGCCGCCGCCGGCGGCTCCTGAGCCCGGCCCCGGCGGTCCCTGGGCCGGCCCGGACCCCCGCCGCGCGCCCGTCCGCCTGAGCCGAACGGGCGATCCCGCTCCCAACCGGCTCCCCGCCACCTGCGGTTCATTACTCTAAGTCAAGCGGACGTGCCAGTGCGTGACCGCAGTGGTGTAGGGTCCGAAGCGGGAACACCGGTACGGCCGCGGGCCGGAGGGGGAGATGTCGATTGAACTCCACCGAGTCGGTGCCGCCTGTCCCCAGCCCGCTCCGCCGGCTGACCGCCGCGCTGCTCGTGCTGCTCTGCGCCGGGTACGCCGCGGGCGCCGCCGTCGGCTGGGGGTCGAGTGAACTCGCGCTGGTGATGGGGGACTTCGGTCTCGCCGGGGCGGCCCTCGCGGCCGCCCTGTCCTGTCTCGGGCACGGGGTCGCGGTCGGCGGCCACACCCGGCCCGCCTGGCTGCTGTTCGGCCTCTCCTCGGCCATGGTGGCGTTCGGCAACGGCGCCTGGGGCTGGTACGAGGTGGTGCTGCGCGAGCCGCTCCCGCCGGACTCGTCCGCCGACTTCGCCTTCCTGCTGTTCGCCCCGCTGGCCATCACCGGCCTGCTGGTGCTGGCCCAGCGCCCGCGCACCCCGGCCGGCTGGCTCTGCCTGCTGCTGGACGGCTGGCTGGTGGCCGGCTCGCTGTTCACGCTCAGCTGGAGCCTGGCGCTCGGCCGGGTCGCGGCCGGCGACGGCGACGACCCGCTGAAGCTGGCCCTCGGCCTCGGCTACCCGGTGCTGGACATCCTGCTGGTCAGCCTGGTGGTCGGCCTGCGCTTCCGCGGCCGGGACGGCAACCGGGCCGCCGTGCACACCGCGATGATCGGCCTCGCGCTGACCGTGGTCTGCGACGCGCTGTTCACCACCCCGCAGTTCCACAGCGACTACCACTCCGGCGAACTGCTCGACGCCGGCTGGTTCGCCGGCTCGCTCCTGCTGGCCTGGGCCCCCTGGCAGCACGGCCGCCGCCCGTCCCGCCAGCACCCCTCCGCCCAGGGCCTGCCGCGCCGCCGGGTGGCCTCCACGTTCAGCGCGCTCACCCCGTACGCGGCCGCCGCCGTCTGCACCGCCGGGATCCTCTACAACGCGCTCGGCGGCCGCCCGCTGGACCGGGTGATGCTGGCCGCCGCCAGCACGGTCGGCCTGGCGCTGATCGTCCGGCAGGGCGTGATGCTGCTGGACAACCTCTCGCTGGCGCAGGAACTCGCCACCAAGGAGGCGCACTTCCGCTCCCTGGTGCAGGGCTCCAGCGACGTCATCATGATCGCCGGGCCGTCCGGGGCGCTGTCCTACGTCAGCCCCGCCGCGCTGCGGGTCTACAACCGGGACCCGGAGGACCTGGTCGGCGGCAACCTGCTCAACCTGGTCCACCCCGAGGACGTCGACCGGGTGCTGGCCGAGGTCCGCCGGATCCTGGCCCGCACCAAGGGCGCCCGGTTCAGCAACGGCGAGCCCTCGGCCCGGGTCGAGTGCCGGATCCGCTCCGGCGAGGGGGAGTGGCTGCACGTGGAGTCCACCGTCAACCCGTACCGCGACGGCCTGATCCTGAACAGCCGCGACATCACCGAACGCGTCCGGCTGCAGGCCCAGTTGCAGCACAACGCGTTCCACGACCCGCTCACCGACCTGCCCAACCGCGCCCTGTTCGCGCACCGGGTCCGGGCCGCGCTCTCCGCGCAGGGGCCGGTCGGCACCGCCGTCGCGGTGCTCTTCCTCGACCTGGACGGCTTCAAGGCGGTCAACGACAGCGCCGGGCACCAGGTCGGCGACGAACTGCTGGTGCAGGCCGCCCGGCGGCTGCAGGCCGCCGTCCGCAGCGAGGACACCGTGGCCCGGTTCGGCGGCGACGAGTTCGCCGTGCTGGTGCGCGGCCGGCTCGGGCACCCGCAGGTCCGCGACCTGGCCGAGCGGATCCGCGGCGCGCTCTCCGAGCCGTACTGGATCGGCGGCGCCGAACTCGGCGTGGCCGCCTCGATCGGCATCGCCTTCGGCCCGGACGCCCCGCTGCCGGTGCCCGAACCCGCCGCCGTGCCCGCCCCGGCCCGCGCCCACGCGCCCGCCCACGCGCCCGCCCCGGCCCCGGGCCGCGTCCACGGGGCCGCCGGGCCGGAGACCGGCCAGGACGCCGCCGGGGCCGCCGCCGACGAACTGCTGCGCGACGCCGACCTGGCGATGTACCAGGCCAAGTCGAGCGGCAAGGGCCGGGTGGTGCTCTACACCCCCGCGATGCGCGCCGAGCTCGACCGCCGCACCGAACTGGAGGAGCGGCTCCGGGCCGCCGTCCGGGAGGGCTCCTTCACGCTGCTGCACCAGCCCGTGGTCGAGCTGGCCGGCGGCCGGCTCACCGGCGTCGAGGCGCAGGCCCGCTGGCGCTCGGCCGGCGGCCTGCTGCTCACCCCCGCCGAGTTCCTGCGCACCGCCGAGTCCGGCGACGCCGCCACCCGGTTCACCCGCTGGCTGATCACCGAGGCGGTCGCCGCCGCCGCCCGCCGCCGCGCCGACGGCCCGGCCGCCCCGCCCGTCCCGGTCACCGTCCGGCTCGCCGCCGAGCGGATCTGCGCCCCCGGCGTGTACGAGACGCTGGCCGGCGCGCTGCGCGACACCAAGCTGCCGCCCGAGCTGCTGGTCCTGGAGGTGGCCAGGACCGGACCCGACGCGCTCGCCGACGAGCTCGGCCGCCGGCTCGCCGCGCTGCGCGGCCTCGGCGTCTCCACCGCGCTGGCCGGGTTCGGGGCCGGCGGCGGCTCGCTCGGCGCCCTCGTCCGGCTCCCGTTCGACGCCCTCAAGCTCGACCGCAGCCTGGTCCAGGACATCGCCGAGTCCACCCTCACCCGGGCGCTGGCCGGCCACGCGCTGCGGCTGGGCCGCGACCTCGGCCTGGTCACCGGCGCCGACGGCGTCGACCACCCCCGGCAGGTCGCCGTCCTGCAGGAGCTCGGCTGCCGGCGCGGCCAGGGCCTGGCCTTCGACCGCCCGCTGGACGAACTGCGGCTGCGCCGGGCCCTGCTGCGCCGCGGCTACCCGGTGCCCCGCCAGCCGCAGGGCGGGCCCGGCCCGGGCCGCCGCCCGCTGCTCACCCCGGACCCGCGAACGGGTGGTCGCGCCGAGCCCGCCGCCGCCCGCCCGGGCCCCCCGCACCCCGGCCCGGACCTGCCGCGACGGCACGCCGTGGGCGGTCCGACCGGCGGCCCGCATGGTGAGACGTCGGTTCCACCAGCTTGACACCCGCCACTGCGTGGGAGGAAGGTCGGTGCCATGACCACCCGAATTCTCGTACTTGGCGGGCGCGTCGGCTGAACCAGCCTGACGCGCCTCCCCCTCGCATGCCCTGGGCACGAGGGGTTTTTTGTTGCACGAACGCCGGTTGGCCATCGCAGCAGGACTGGCCTCAACCACCTGAAATCCGGACGATTGAGGCAGAGCCGGAGACCGGCCGGGAACCGTCCAACGGCCCGGACCGACGCCCCCCGAGCAGAACCCGAGAAGAGACAGGCAGATGACTGAGCACGCCGCAACCCCCCGCCGCGGGGACCACCCGGCCGCCCACGCTCCGGGTCCCCAGACCACCGAGACCATGACCGGCGCGCAGTCGCTCATCCGCTCCCTCGAAGCCGTGGGCGCCGACACGGTGTTCGGCATCCCGGGCGGCGCCATCCTCCCGGCGTACGACCCGCTGATGGACTCCACCAAGGTCCGGCACATCCTGGTCCGGCACGAGCAGGGCGCCGGCCACGCCGCGACCGGCTACGCGCAGGCCACCGGCCGGGTCGGCGTCTGCATGGCCACCTCGGGCCCCGGCGCGACCAACCTGGTCACCCCGATCGCCGACGCGTACATGGACTCGGTGCCGATCGTCGCGATCACCGGCCAGGTCGCCTCCAAGGCGATCGGCACGGACGCCTTCCAGGAGGCGGACATCTGCGGCATCACGATGCCGATCACCAAGCACAACTACCTGGTGACCGACCCGGCCGAGATCCCGCGGGTGATCGCCGAGGCCTTCCACATCGCCGCCACCGGCCGCCCCGGCCCGGTCCTGGTCGACATCGCCAAGGACGCGCTGCAGGCGCAGACCGTCTTCCGCTGGCCGGCGGAGACCGCGCTGCCCGGCTACCGCCCGGTCACCAAGCCGCACGCCAAGCAGATCCGCGAGGCCGCCAAGCTGCTGGTGGGCGCCAAGCGCCCGGTGCTGTACGTCGGCGGCGGCGTGCTCAAGGCCAACGCCGGTGCCGAGCTGCGGATCCTCGCCGAGCTGACCGGCGCGCCCGTGGTCACCACCCTGATGGCGATCGGCGTCTTCCCGGACAGCCACCCGCAGCACCTGGGCATGCCCGGCATGCACGGCTCGGTCCCCGCCGTCACCGCGCTGCAGAAGACCGACCTGCTGTTCACCCTGGGCGCCCGCTTCGACGACCGGGTCACCGGCAAGCTCGACTCCTTCGCCCCGAACGCCAAGGTCGTGCACGCCGACATCGACCCGGCCGAGATCGGCAAGAACCGCCCGGCGGACGTCCCGATCGTCGGCGACGCCCGCGAGGTGCTGGCCGACCTGATCGTCGCCGTCCAGGCCGAGTTCGACGCCGGCCACCGGGGCGACTACACCGACTGGTGGGCCCGGCTGGACGAGTGGAAGAAGACCTACCCGCTGGGCTACGAGCCCGCCCCCGCCGGGCAGCTGTCGCCGCAGCAGGTGATCGAGCGGATCGGCCAGCTGGTCGGCCCGGACGCGATCTACGCCGCGGGCGTCGGCCAGCACCAGATGTGGGCCAGCCAGTTCATCCGGTTCGAGAAGCCCGCCACCTGGCTCAACTCCGGCGGCGCCGGGACGATGGGCTACGCCGTCCCCGCCGCGATGGGCGCCAAGGCCGGCAAGCCGGACGTCCCGGTCTGGGCGATCGACGGCGACGGCTGCTTCCAGATGACCAACCAGGAACTCACCACCTGCACCCTGAACAACCTGCCGATCAAGGTCGCGGTCATCAACAACGGCTCGCTCGGCATGGTCCGCCAGTGGCAGACCCTGTTCTACAACCAGCGCTACTCCAACACCGTGCTGCACTCCGGCCCGGGCCACGACGGCATCGAGCCGCCCGCCCAGGGCACCCGGATCCCGGACTTCGTGCTGCTCTCCGAGGCGATGGGCGCGGTCGGCCTGCGCTGCGAGCGCCCCGAGGACCTGGACGACGTGATCAAGCAGGCGATGGAGATCAACGACCGCCCGGTGGTCATCGACTTCATCGTGCACCAGGACGCGATGGTCTGGCCGATGGTCGCCGCCGGCACCAGCAACGACGAGATCCAGTTCGCCCGGGGCGTGCGCCCCGACTTCGGCGACGACCTGGACTGACGGACCACCGGACCCGAAAGCGATGACCACCATGTCCAAGCACACCCTGTCCGTCCTGGTCGAGAACAAGCCCGGCGTGCTCGCCCGGATCGCCTCGCTGTTCTCCCGCCGCGGCTTCAACATCGACTCGCTCGCGGTCGGCCCGACCGAGCACCCCGACATCTCCCGGATGACCATCGTGGTCAACGTCGAGGAGCTGCCGCTGGAGCAGGTCACCAAGCAGCTCAACAAGCTGGTCAACGTGATCAAGATCGTCGAGCTGGACCAGTCCCAGGCGGTCCAGCGCGAGCTGGTCCTGGTCAAGGTCCGGGCCGACGCGGAGAGCCGCTCCCAGGTCACCGAGATCGTCCAGCTGTTCCGCGCCAAGACCGTCGACGTGTCGCCCGACGCGGTGACCATCGAGGCCACCGGCTCCTCCGACAAGCTGGAGGCCATGCTGCGGATGCTGGAGCCGTACGGCATCAAGGAGTTGGTGCAGTCCGGCCTGGTCGCGATCGGCCGCGGCGCCCGCTCGATCACCGACCGCTCGCTGCGCGCGCTGGACCGCTCCGCCTGACGCGGCCCGCCGCGACCCGTCCCACAACCTGAGCACTGCCATCGAAGACCGCCGGGTGCGCCTACGGTAGGAACCCCGGCATCACCATCACGCAAGGAGATGTGCCCCCGTGGCCGAGCTGTTCTACGAAGACGACGCCGACCTGTCCATCATCCAGGGCCGCAAGGTCGCGGTCATCGGCTACGGCAGCCAGGGCCACGCCCACGCGCTGTCGCTGCGCGACTCGGGCGTGGACGTCCGCGTCGGCCTGCTGGAGGGCTCGAAGTCCCGCGCCGCCGCCGCCGAGGCCGGCCTGCGCGTGGTCACCCCGTCCGAGGCCGCGGCCGAGGCCGACGTCATCATGATCCTGGTTCCGGACCCGATCCAGGCCGACGTCTACAAGGACGCCATCGAGCCGAACCTGAAGGCGGGCGACGCCCTGTTCTTCGGCCACGGCCTGAACATCCGCTTCGGCTTCATCCAGCCGCCGGCGGACGTCGACGTCTGCATGGTCGCCCCGAAGGGCCCGGGCCACCTGGTCCGCCGCCAGTACCAGGAGGGCCGCGGCGTCCCGTGCATCGTGGCCGTCGAGCAGGACGCCACCGGCAAGGCCTTCGACCTGGCGCTGTCCTACGCCAAGGGCATCGGCGGCACCAAGGCCGGCGTCATCAAGACCACCTTCACCGAGGAGACCGAGACCGACCTGTTCGGCGAGCAGGCCGTCCTCTGCGGCGGCACCGCCGCCCTGGTGAAGGCCGGCTTCGAGACCCTGGTCGAGGCGGGCTACCAGCCCGAGATCGCCTACTTCGAGTGCCTGCACGAGCTGAAGCTCATCGTCGACCTGATGTACGAGGGCGGCCTGGAGAAGATGCGCTGGTCGGTCTCCGAGACCGCCGAGTGGGGCGACTACGTGACCGGCCCCCGCATCATCACCGCCGACACCAAGGCCGAGATGAAGAAGGTCCTCGCCGAGATCCAGGACGGCACCTTCGCCAACACCTGGATCGCCGAGTACAAGGCCGGTCTGCCGAAGTACAACGAGTACAAGAACGCGGACAGCGAGCACCTGCTGGAGACCACCGGCAAGAAGCTCCGCAAGCTGATGAGCTGGGTCGACCAGGAGGCCTGAGCCTCCCCCGTCGCGGTTCATCGCGGTTGTACAACAAGGCTGCTCCCGTCCGGGTGATTTCGCCGGACGGGAGCAGTCCCCGCACCACCCCGCCGATAGACTCCGAACCACGCGTCAGGCCCACAGCGTCGTGCGTCTAGCTACGCGACATGCCACCTTCCCCCGCCCTGTGCGCGCCACCTCCGTGCGGCGGGGAGAACCGGACAGTTAAGGACACACTGTCGTGAGCAAATCTGTCGTACTGATCGCCGAAGAGCTGTCGCCCGCCACCGTCGACGCGCTGGGCCCCGACTTCGAGATCCGGCACTGCAACGGCGCCGACCGCGCCGAGCTGCTGACCGCCATCGCCGACGTGGACGCCATCCTGATCCGCTCCGCCACCAAGGTGGACGCGGAGGCGCTGGCCGCCGCCAAGAAGCTGAAGGTCGTCGCCCGGGCCGGCGTCGGCCTGGACAACGTCGACGTCGCCGCCTCCACCAAGGCCGGCGTGATGGTCGTGAACGCGCCGACCTCCAACATCGTCACCGCCGCCGAGCTGGCCTGCGGCCTGCTCATCTCGGTCGCCCGCAACATCGCGCCCGCCAACGCCGCGCTCAAGGGCGGCGAGTGGAAGCGCAACAAGTACACCGGCGTCGAGCTGAGCGAGAAGGTGCTCGGCGTGGTCGGCCTCGGCCGGATCGGCGTGCTGGTCGCGCAGCGGATGTCCGCGTTCGGCATGAAGATCGTCGCCTACGACCCCTACATCCAGGCCGCCCGCGCGGCCCAGATGGGCGTCAAGCTGCTCTCCCTGGAGGAGCTGCTGGAGGTCGCGGACTTCATCACCGTCCACCTCCCGAAGACCCCGGAGACCATCGGCCTGATCGGCGACGAGGCGCTGCACAAGGTCAAGCCGAGCGTGCGGATCGTCAACGCCGCCCGCGGCGGCATCGTCGACGAGGAGGCCCTCGTCCGGGCGCTGCAGGAGGGCCGGGTGGCCGGCGCCGGCCTGGACGTGTACGCCAAGGAGCCGTGCACCGACTCGCCGCTGTTCGCCTTCGACAACGTGGTCGCCACCCCGCACCTGGGCGCCTCCACCGACGAGGCGCAGGAGAAGGCCGGCATCGCGGTCGCCAAGTCGGTGCGCCTCGCGCTGGCCGGCGAGCTGGTGCCGGACGCGGTCAACGTCCAGGGCGGCGTGATCGCCGAGGACGTCCGCCCGGGCCTGCCGCTGGCCGAGAAGCTCGGCCGGATCTTCACCGCGCTGGCCGGCGAGGTCGCCGTCCGGCTGGACGTCGAGGTCCGCGGCGAGATCACCCAGCACGACGTCAAGGTGCTCGAACTCTCCGCGCTGAAGGGCGTGTTCGAGGACGTGGTGGCCGAGACGGTGTCGTACGTCAACGCCCCGCTGTTCGCCCAGGAGCGCGGCGTCGAGGTGCGGCTGACCACCTCCAGCGAGTCGCCCGAGCACCGCAACGTGATCACCGTCCGCGGCACCCTGGCCGACGGCGGCGAGGTGTCGATCTCCGGCACGCTCTCCGGCCCGAAGCAGACCCAGAAGATCGTCGGCGTGGACGGCTTCGACGTCGACGTGGCGCTCACCGACCACATGGCGTTCTTCCACTACGAGGACCGCCCCGGCGTGGTCGGCACCCTCGGCCGGATCCTCGGCGACGCCGGCATCAACATCGCGGGCATGCAGGTCGCCCGGGACGGCGACAGCGCGCTCGCCTCGATCACCGTGGACACCGAGGTGTCCCAGGAGGTGCTGGCCGAGATCGCCGCCGCGATCGGCGCCCGGTTCGCCCGCTCGGTGAACCTGGGCTGACCTCCCGGCACGCCCCGAACGGCCCTTCCGACCTTGAGGCGGAAGGGCCGTTCGCATACCCGGGAGTGAATCCCGTCTCAGATACTAGGAAATCCAAGTAAATCTGCTGACCTCCGGGCCCGACCGTCGTACCGTGGAGTAGTCCTACGGTGAGCCACCCCCGCGACTACGGGGAGCGTGGCCCGCAGGCCCGTACGCGGTGCGGCAGGCGACCCCTGCTCGGCGTACCCCCGCTCTCCCCTCCAGCGCGCCGCAGCGCCCCCGCACCAAGGAGCCCGGTATGCCGTTCGTCGCAGACCGCACCACCGCCACCACCGCCACCGCTTCCGCCGCCGCCCGCGCCGCCCAGGCCCCGCGCCGCCGCCGCGCCCTCCCGGCCGACCCCCGCACCGCCGCCGCCCTGCAGCGCGCCCTCGACCGCCGCGACAACAGCGCGCCGACCGGCGGCTGACCCCACGGCGCGCGCTGCGCCGGACGGGTGACGGTGTGTCACCCAAGGAGTGAAGCTCCGCCCCCGTCCCCGCGGCTGCTCCTAGTTTGGGGCCGTGCGCACCCCCCTCGGTCTCCTCGCCGCCCTCGCCCTGCTCGCCCCGGCCGTCGCCCCCGCGACGGCGGCCGCCGCCCGGCCGGGGGAGGGCCCGAGCACCGCCGTGTTCCTGGAGCTCGGCACCGAACCCGCCGCCACCGCCTGGCAGCGGGCCCGGGACGACGCCCGCCGGGACCTGCGCACCCCCGACCAGACCCGGCGCGCCGCCGCGAGCGCGGGGCGGGCCCAACGGGCCGCCGCCGACCGCTCGTTGGACGCCCTCACCGCCGCCCTGCGGCGCGCCGCCCCCGACGCCCGCCCGCTCTACCGCACCCGCACCCTGGTCAGCGGCCTCGCGCTGCGGCTGCCCGCCGCCGAACTCCCGCGACTGGCCGCGCTGCCCGGCGTCCGCGCGGTGCGCCCGGTCGCGCTCAAGCGGCGCGCCAACGGGTACTCGGTGCCGCTCACCGGCGCCCCCCGGGTCTGGGACGGACCCGCGGGCCGCACCGGCGAGGGCGTCCGGATCGGCGTCGTCGACTCCGGCATCGACTACACCCACGCCGACTTCGGCGGCCCCGGCACCGTCGAGGCCTACCGCGCGGTGGACGGCGCCGCGCCCGCGCCCCCCGGCCTCTTCCCCAACGCCAAGGTGACCGGCGGCAGGGACCTGGTCGGCGACGACTACGACCCCGACCCCGCCTCGCCGCACCACCAGCCCGAACCGCACCCCGACGACAACCCGCTCGACTGCGCCGCCAACGGCCACGGCACCCACGTGGCCGGCACCGCCGCCGGACTCGGCGTCACCGCCGACGGCAAGCCCTACCGCGGCCCCTACCGGCCCGGCCTCGACCCCGCCGACTTCCGGGTCGCCCCCGGCGCGGCCCCCGGCGCCCAGCTGTACGCCATCAAGGTGTTCGGCTGCGACGGCTCCACCGACCAGCTCGCCGCCGCCCTCGACCTGGCCGCCGACCCGGACGGCGACGGCGACCTCACCGACCGCCTCGACGTGGTCAACCTCTCGCTCGGCAGCCCCTACGGCCGCCCCGGCGACGCCGACGCGCTCGCCGCCGACCGGCTCGCCGCCCTCGGCACCGTGGTGGTCGCCGCCTCCGGCAACGAGGGCGACGTCTACGGCGTCGGCGGCAGCCCCGGCACCGCCGCCCGGGTGCTCACCGCCGCCGCCTCGGTCGACGAGCACGGCGACGCCGACGGCGTCACCGTGCTCGCCCCCGCGAGCCTGGCCGGGAACGTCCCCGCGCACTGGAGCAGCAAGTACACCCGCTGGGACGGCCCCGAGGTCAGCGGCGAACTCGCCGTCCCCGCCGACCAGTCCGACGGCTGCGCGCCCTTCACCCCGGCCGACGCCGACCGGCTGCGCGGCAAGGTCGCCGTGCTGCGCTGGACCACCAAGGACCCGGACCGGGCCTGCGGCTCCGCCCCGCGCGCCGACCACGCGGCCGACGCCGGCGCGGTCGGCGCGCTCTACGCCGCCGACGGCGACAACCTCGGCGAGATCGCCGGCGACGACCGGATCCCCGCCGCGATCCTGGCCCGCGCCGACGGGACGCGACTGCTGGCGGCGCTCGACGACGGCCCGGTCACCGTCCGGCTCGCCGCCCCCGGCAACCCGCTGCACGGCGCCGTCCCGCAGGACCAGCCGCAGCGCACCGACACCCTGGCCTCCTTCACCTCCCGCGGCATCGGCGTCGACGGCGTGGTCAAGCCCGACCTGGCCGCCCCCGGCGAGACCATCTGGTCCGCCAAGGCGGGCAGCGGCTCCGGCGGCATGCGCGAGGACGGCACCTCGATGGCCACCCCGCACCTGTCCGGACTGGCCGCCCTGGTCCGCGCCGCGCACCCCGACTACGGCGTCACCGAGGTCAAGGCCGCGCTGATGGACACCGCCACCGACACCTACCTCCACGACGGCCGCACCGGCCCGGTCCACGGCCCCGAACGCACCGGCAGCGGCCGGGCCAGGGTCGACGACGCCGTCCGCACCCCCGTCCTCGCCTACGGCGCGCAGACCGAGGGCGCGGTCGGCGTCTCCTTCGGCGTGGTCGAGGCCACCGGCGCGCTGAGCGCCACCCGCGAGGTCACCGTCCGCAACCTCGGCGAGCGCCCGCTCGGCTACGCCACCGGCTACGCGCCCGCCACCACGCTGCCCGGCGCCGCCTTCGCCGTCTCGCCCGCCCGGGTCGACCTGCCGCCGCACGGCAGCGCCACCGTCACCGTCACGCTCCGGCTCGGCCCCGACCTCGGCCGCGCCCCCGACCCCACCCTCGACCTGCTGCAGGCCGGCCACGCCCGCAGCTACCGCGGCGAACTCTCCGGCCGGCTCACCCTCACCCCCGACGACGGCGGCCTGCCGCCGCTGCGCGTCCCGCTGTTCGCCGCCCCGCGCGCCGCCACCGCCGCCACCGCGCTCGGCACCCCGGCGACCTTCGCGGTCTCCGGGAACCCGCGCCCCGGCCTGCTCAGCGCCCTCCAGCCGGGCGGCGAGGGAGCGCGCTGGCCCGACTGCCCCGCTTCCGACGCCGAGATCTGCGTCGACGACCCCGCCGAGCGCTCCGCCGACCTGCACCACGCGGCCGCCGCCGTCGACGGCCGCGGCACCCTCTACCTCGCCGCCGTCCTGTGGGCCCCCGCCGCCACCCCCGCCGGCCCGCTCGGCGTGCGCGCCTCGATCGACGCCGACGGCGACGGCACCCCCGACGCCACCGTGCTCGCCGACCGCCTCAAGGGCAGCGACGTCCTGATCGCCCGCACCCTGGACGCCCGCACCGGCGCCCAGCTCGACGTCCAGCCGCTCAACGGCCGCTGGGGCGACACCGACACCGCCCTGCTCGACTCCGACACCCTGCTCCTCCCCGTCCGGCTGTCGGCCCTGCCGCCGCTCACCCACCCCCGCTACACCCTCTGGACCGGCCCCTCCGCCGACCCCGCCGAAGCCCTCGACACCCTCGGCCCCTACCCCCTGGACCCCACCCGTCCCACCCCCGTCCTCACCCCCACCCACCCCGGCCAGGTGCTGCACACCCCGCTCGCGAACGCGCTGGTGATCCACCACCTCAACCCGGTCGGCAACCGCGTCCAGCTCTTCGCCCCGAAGGGCGACCCCGGGCGGGAAGCCGCCCGGTAGCCTGGTCGGACAGGCCAGAATCCCCACCATGGGAGCACTGATGAGCGTCGACCCGGACCCGTACCCGGACTGGCTCCGCCCGCCCGTGGGCGGCTACACGGCCGACGACCTGGACCGGTTGCCGGACCTCCCGCCGCACACGGAACTGATCGACGGGAGCCTGGTTTTCGTGAGTCCGCAGATGAGGTTCCACATGCGGGTGATGCGCCTCCTGGAGTACGCGCTGGTCGCTGCGGTTCCCCCGGGATGGGAGGTGCTGCGCGAGATGTCGGTCAAGATCGACACCCGCAACCGGCCGGAACCGGACCTCATGGTCGTCAACGAGGAGGGGAACACGGGTCAGCACCAGACCTACAGCCTGGCGGCTGACGTCCTGCTCGCGGTCGAGGTGGTCTCCGACGAGTCGCGGACCCGCGACCGCGAGGTCAAGCCCCGCAAGTACGCCGCCGCGGGGATCCGCTACTTCTGGCGGGTGGAGAACGTCGACGGCCGCCCCGTCGTCTACACCTACGAGCTGGATCCGGCGACCGACCGCTACACCCCCACCGGGATCTTCCACGACCGCCTCAAGGTCGAGCAGCCGTTCCCGGTCGAGGCCGAGCTGCTCTGACGGCTCGTCCGCATGGTGGACGGCCCGTGCCCAGGCCGTGGGACGGGTTGTACTGTCCGAGTATGTCTCGCACCATTCGTCTCGCAGTGATCCCGGGTGACGGCATCGGCCAGGAGGTCGTGGCCGAGGGCCTCAAGGTGCTCCGCGCCGCCCTGCCCTCCGACACCAAGCTGGAGACCACCGAGTACGACCTCGGTGCACGGCTGTACCACCGGACCGGGGAGACCCTCCCGGACGCGGTGCTGGAGGAGCTCAAGGGCCAGGACGCGATCCTGCTCGGCGCCATCGGCGACCCGAGCGTGCCGTCCGGCGTGCTGGAGCGCGGGCTGCTGCTCAAGCTGCGGTTCGCCTTCGACCACCACATCAACCTGCGTCCGGGCAAGCTCTTCCCGGGCGTGAGGTCGCCGCTGGCCGGCGAGCCGGACATCGACTTCGTGGTCGTCCGCGAGGGCACCGAGGGCCCGTACGTCGGCAACGGCGGCACGCTGCGCACCGGCACCCCGCAGGAGGTCGCCACCGAGGTGTCGCTGAACACCGCGTTCGGCATCGAGCGGGTCGTCCGGGACGCCTACCGCCGGGCCCAGGCCCGTCCGCGCAAGAAGCTCACCCTCGTCCACAAGAACAACGTGCTGGTGCACGCCGGCCACCTGTGGACCCGGATCTTCGAGCAGGTCGGCCGGGAGTTCCCCGAGGTCACCACCGACTACCTGCACGTGGACGCGGCGACGATCTTCTTCGTCACCCAGCCCGAGCGCTTCGACGTGATCGTCACCGACAACCTGTTCGGCGACATCCTCACCGACCTCGCCGCAGCCGTCACCGGCGGCATCGGCCTGGCCGCGTCGGGCAACATCAACCCGAGCGGCGACTTCCCGTCGATGTTCGAGCCGGTGCACGGCTCCGCCCCGGACATCGCCGGCCAGGGCAAGGCCGACCCGACCGCCACCGTGCTGTCGGTCGCCATGCTGCTGGAGCACCTCGGCTTCACCGCGGAGGCCGCCCGGGTCGAGGCCGCGGTCGCCGCGGACCTCGCCGAGCGCTCCGGCACCCGCTCCACCTCCGAGACGGGCGACGCGCTCGCCGCCCGAGTATCCGGCTGACCGGCCGGACGACAATCTCCGGCCGGTGGGCCGGTTCATAGCGCGAGCACAGCCGTCCGGCTGTTCGGCACGGCCCCCTGGATGCGAGTATCGACAGTGGGCCGTGCCGTCATGCGTTTTCCCCCGCCCGACGGTGGCCGGCCCAGCCCACACCCACGGTGAAGGACAGACAGTCATGAGCACGCCCACCCCGGCGCCCATCCCGTTCGACCTCAAGCCCTCCGCGCACCCGCTGTCCGACCAGGAGCGCGAGGCCCGACTGGCCAACCCCGGTTTCGGCCGCGTCTTCACCGACCACATGGTCACCATCCGCTGGACCGAGGGCCGGGGCTGGCACGACGCCCAGCTGACGCCGTACGCGCCGCTGGAGATCGACCCGGCCAACATGACGCTGCACTACGGCCAGTCGATCTTCGAGGGCCTCAAGGCCTACCGGCAGGCCGACGGCTCGATCGCCACCTTCCGCCCGGAGGCCAACGCCGCCCGCTTCCAGGCCTCCGCCCGCCGGCTGGCGATGCCCGAGCTGCCGATCGAGACCTTCGTCGAGGCCGTCGAACTGCTCGTCCAGCAGGACCGCGCCTGGGTGCCCAGCCAGCCCGAGCAGAGCCTCTACCTGCGGCCGTTCATGTTCGCCACCGAGGTCGGCCTGGGCGTCCGCCCCGCCAACTCGTACGTCTTCATGATCATCGCCTCGCCGGCCGGCGCGTACTTCTCCGGCGGGGTCAAGCCGGTCTCGGTCTGGCTCTCCGAGGACTACGTCCGCGCCGCGCCCGGCGGCACCGGCGCGGCCAAGTGCGCCGGCAACTACGCCGCCTCGCTGGTCGCCCAGGCCGAGGCCGCCGCCAAGGGCTGCGACCAGGTGGTCTGGCTCGACGCCGCCGAGCACAAGTGGGTGGAGGAGATGGGCGGCATGAACCTCTACTTCGTCCTCGGCGAGGGCGAGAACGCCACCGTCGTCACCCCCGAGCTCTCCGGCGCCCTGCTCCCCGGCATCACCCGCTCCTCCCTGCTCACCCTCGCCGCCGACCTCGGCTACGGGACCGAGGAGCGGCGGATCTCCACCGACGAGTGGAAGCGCGGCAACGCCGACGGCACCATCACCGAGGTCTTCGCCTGCGGCACCGCCGCCGTCATCACCCCCGTCGGCCACGTCAAGTCCGCCTCCGCCGACTGGACCGTCGGCACCGGCGAGCCCGGCCCCGTCACCATGCGCCTGCGCGAGTCCCTGCTCGCCATCCAGGGCGGCCAGACCCCCGACACCCACGGCTGGATGCACACCATCGCCTGACCCCGGACCGCCGGCCCGGGCATTTCATGGCGGAATGCCCGGGCCCGGTAGCCTCGGAAGCGCTCCACTCGTTGAACGGACCGGATAGGAGGGAGGGACCATGACCGCCGAGATGTACGACGCCGACGTCTGGCGCAGCCCGGAGGACGACCTCCTCGACGCCTTCCTGGCCCTGGACACCCCGCAGGGGTTCAAGGCCGAGATCATCGAGGGAGAGATCATCGTGACACCGCCTCCGAACGGCGAGCACGAGACCGTGATCGGGCGGATCGTCCGGCAGGTCTTCCAGCAGGCTGCCGCGGACCTGGACTTCGCACCGGGAACGGGCGTGATCGTGCCCGGCGGACGGTACATTCCGGACGGCGCGTTCGCGGCCCGCGGCGGGATGATGGGCCGTGAGTCGTGGGCCAAGCCCGACGGGCTGCTGATGGTGGTCGAAGTGACCTCCGGAAATCCGGCCAAGGACCGTGAGTCCAAGCGCAAGGGCTATGCCGCGGCGGAGATCCCGCTGTACCTCCTGGTGGACCGGAAAGCAGGCCAGGTGGTGCTGTACAGCGGCCCGGCCAAGGGCGACTACACCGCGACCGCCATGGTGCTGGTGGGGAAGCCGCTGCCGTTGCCCGGGCCGTTCGGCTTCGAGCTCGACACCGCCGACCTCTTCGCCTGACCCGTTCCGGATGGCGAGACGCCGGTGCCCGCGGGCGGGGCGTGTGCAAGACTGCGAGGGTGTCCTCGCTTTCGCTGATTATTAGCAGCAGGCGCGCCGGTCCGCAGTGACCGCTCCGACGGCAACACCCTGACCGCGGAGCGACCACGAGCGTCCAGACCCGCGCGCAGACCTCTCGCACCCGCGAGGGGTCTTTTGTTTTGCCCCCGGACCGGCACCGGACCCCACGAGGGGACGGAGACACCGGGGACGCGCGCGGGATGCTGGACAGTGGAGCCGGATTCCGATCCCGGCAGCAGCAGTACCTCCACCGAACGGAGAACCCAGGGCCATGACCGAGGCCAACGGCCGTCCCAGCGACGGCTTCCACGTCTTCGACACCACGCTCCGCGACGGCGCCCAGCGTGAGGGGATCAACCTCACCGTGGCGGACAAGCTGGCGATCGCGCGCCACCTGGACGAGTTCGGGGTCGGCTTCATCGAGGGCGGCTGGCCGGGCGCCAACCCCCGGGACACCGAGTTCTTCGCCCGGGCCCAGGCCGAGCTGGAGTTCAAGCACGCGCGGCTGGTGGCGTTCGGCGCGACCCGCCGGGCCGGCGGGAAGGCCGCCGAGGACCCGCAGCTGGCCGCGCTGGTGGCCTCCGGCGCGCCGGTGGTGACGCTGGTGGCGAAGTCGCACGACCGGCACGTGGAGCTGGCGCTGCGCACCACGCTGGAGGAGAACCTGGAGATGGTCCGGGACAGCGTGGAGTACCTGCGCGCCCGGGGCCGGCGGGTGTTCATCGACTGCGAGCACTTCTTCGACGGCTACAAGGCGAACCCGGAGTACGCCCTCGCCGTGGTGCGCACCGCGCACGAGGCGGGCGCGGACGTCGTGGTGCTGTGCGACACCAACGGCGGCATGCTGCCGTCCGGGGTGCGCGACATCGTCGCCACCGTGCTGGCGGAGACCGGCGCCCGGCTGGGCATCCACGCCCAGGACGACACCGGCTGCGCGGTCGCCAACACGCTGGCCGCGGTCGACGCCGGGGCGACCCACGTGCAGTGCACGGCCAACGGCTACGGCGAGCGGGTCGGCAACGCCAACCTGTTCCCGGTCGCGGCGGCGCTGGAGCTCAAGTACGACCGCCGGGTGCTCCCGGCCGGCGCGCTGGCCGAGATGACCCGGATCTCGCACGCCATCGCCGAGGTGGTGAACCTGGCGCCGTCCACCCACCAGCCGTACGTGGGCTTCTCGGCGTTCGCGCACAAGGCGGGCCTGCACGCCTCCGCGATCAAGGTCGACCCGGACCTGTACCAGCACATCGACCCGGAGCTGGTCGGCAACACCATGCGGATGCTGGTCTCCGACATGGCGGGGCGGGCGTCGATCGAGCTGAAGGGCAAGGAGCTGGGCTACGACCTGTCCAGCGACCGCGACCTGGCGGGCCGGGTGGTGGCCCGGGTGAAGGAGCAGGAGAACCTCGGCTACACCTACGAGGCGGCGGACGCCTCGTTCGAGCTGCTGCTGCGCGACGAGGTGAACGGCGGCGAGAAGCTGCGGTACTTCGAGCTGGAGTCCTGGCGGTCCATCAGCGAGCAGGGCCCGAAAGGTTTCGCGGGCAACGAGGCGACCGTGAAGCTGTGGGCCAGGGGCGAGCGGAAGGTCGCCACCGGCGAGGGCAACGGCCCGGTGGACGCGCTGGACAAGGCGCTGCGGACGGCGCTGGAGCCGATCTACCCGGCGCTGGCGAAGCTGGAGCTGGTGGACTACAAGGTCCGGATCCTGGAGGGCCAGCACGGCACCGGCTCGAAGACCCGGGTGCTGATCGAGTCCACCGACGGCACCGCGACCTGGTCGACGGTCGGCGTCGCGGACAACGTGATCGCGGCGTCCTGGGTGGCGCTGGAGGACGCCTACACCTACGGGCTGCTGAGGGTCGGTCAGCAGCCCTAGCGGCGGCTGGTGCACGGAAGTGCCCAGGGGGCGTGCGGAAGGCTCCGCACGCCCCCTTCTGGCGTGTCCATTACCCCTGTCGAGGCTCCGTCACCGCGGCCCCGTCACCGGAGTCGGGCGAGGAGGGCGTGTTCGACGAGGGTGATGAGGGCGCTCTTGGCGCTGTCGCGGCGTCGGGCGTCGAGGGTGATGATGGGGA
>NZ_JBVHEH010000050.1:0-34158 GCF_055562955.1 Kitasatospora sp. NPDC015121 | reverse complement strand
GACTACCCGGTGGAGCGGATGATGCGCGACGCGAAGATCACCCAGATCTACGAGGGCACCAACCAGGTCCAGCGGATCGTGATGTCCCGCAACCTCCCCTAGCCGCCCACCGGTTCGCGCCCCTGCTCGTTCACCCGCCGGCGCTCCCCGACCTTCCGGGCCGGGGCGCCGGCCCAGATCTCGCCGGGGCCGGTGGAGCGGGTGAGGACGGCGTTCGCCCCGACGACCGTGTCGGCGCCGACGGTCAGCGTGCCGCTCTTGCAGACGATCTTCGCGCCCGCGCACACCACCACGCCGTCCTCCAGCACCACCCGCCGCATCGCGGACAGCTCCTGCGGCACCCACGGGTCGGCCCGGCCGATGGTGACGCCGTTGTACAGGGTGACGTTCGCGCCCAGCGTGGTGTACGGGTGCAGGACGGTGCCGAAGCCCCGGTGGAAGACCACCAGGCCGGGGCCGATCTCGGCGGCGGCCGGCACCTCCATCCCGTAGAGGGCCAGGGCCTCCTGGACCAGGCGGCCGAACGGCCGGCTGCGGCGGCGGTAGATGAGGGCGGTCACCAGCGACATGGCGGACATTGTCCCGTCCGACCCGCCGCCCCCGCCCCGACGACGCGCCCCGCGGCGGCAGTTCGGATTCGCCGTGCGAATTCCGAACGCCGCCGCGGGGCGGACCGGCGCGGCCGGGTCACTTGACGGCGGGCACCGCCGTGTCGTTGCGCATCGCCTCGAAGACCGCCTTCGACTTCTCCGGGTCCCACTTCACGGCGGACTCGCCGGTCGGCGTGCGGTAGTCGGCGTTGCCGATCGGGACGGTGATGGTCCTGCCCTCGCCGCCGGTGACGCCCTTCATGGCGAGGAACATCGAACCGAGGTCGGTCAGCCCGGCGTCCTCGTCGACGATCACGGTGTCCAGGCCGGCCGAGACCAGCGGGTAGAAGGTGAACGGGTTCAGCAGGGTGGTGGGCGAGGCGGCCTGCTTGGCCAGCGCGCCGAGGAACTTCTGCTGGTTGCGCATCCGGCCGAGGTCCTGGTCGGCCATCTGGTGGCGCTGGCGGACGAACGCCAGGGCCTGCTTGCCGCTCAGGGTCTGGGTGCCGGCCTGCAGGTCGAGGCCGGAGTCCTTGTCCTTCACCGGCTGGTCGATGGTCATCTCGACGCCGCCGACCGCGTCCACCAGGCCGACGAAGCCGGCGAAGCCGATCTCCGCGTAGTGGTCGATCCGCAGGTTCATGTTGGTCTCGACGGTCTGCACCAGCAGCCGCCCGCCGCCGGCCGCGAAGGCCGCGTTGATCTTGCGGGTGGCGGCGGGCACGGTCTTCCCGCTGCCCGAGGTGTCCTGGTGGGCCGGTATCTGCACCCAGGAGTCGCGCGGGATCGACATCAGCGTGTTCCCGTTGTCGCCGATGTGCAGGATCATCATCGAGTCGCTGCGCTTGCCCTCGGCCGAACCGGTGTGCAGGTCCCGCTCGTCCGCGTCGGTGAGCCCGGCCCGGCTGTCCGAGCCGACGATCAGCCAGTTGGTGCCCTTGCCCGCCGCCGGCCGGCCCGGGTAGTCGGCCAGCACGTTCTCGTGGTGCAGCTTGCCGTCCGCCCAGAAGTAGGTGCCGATCATCGTCACCAGCAGCGCCAGCACCAGGCCGAGCACCGAGTAGCCGACGACCTTCTTCCGCGACCGCCGGGGCCGCGCCCCGGGCGCCCCCGGCCGGGCCGGCACCGGCTCGGGCCGCTGCCCGCCACCGCCGCCGTTGCCGCCGCCGTTGTACGGGGGCTGCCCGCCGCCGTTGTAGGGCGGCTGCCCGCCACCGCTGCCGTACGGCGGCTGCCCGCCGCCACCGTTGTACGGCGGCTGACCGCCGCCGTTGCCGGGGCGGGCCGGACGGGAGAGCGGGGCCCCCGTGCCGCGCGGGTTCAACTCCGGGGGCAGCGGCGGCTCGGCCGCCGCTCCGCCCTGGCTCCGCGCCGCGTCGCCCCGCCCGTATGCGCCGCCCCCCGGGCGCTCCTGCCACGTGTTCATGGGGGAAGGATGCCCGAACCGGGGGCCGCGCAGTGATCGCGGAGCCTCCCGGCGGCCCGTTGTGGCCGTTTTGATGCAGGGCGCGGACCGTTCGCGGCACTGTTCACCAGGCGGTCGCGGCCTTGACCCGCGGAAACCGGGCGTGTTTGCATGACGGTATGGAGCAGCGCCAGGTCCTCACCCGTCGGCGGCACGTCGACCACGGTCGGGTGTCCTGCTCGCTGTGTCGCGGCTGACCACTCCCGCCGCGCGCATCTCACCCCACGGCGAACCGCGCCCCGCCGTCCTCTCCTCCCTCCCCTTCCCGGCTGCGCCCTGCCCGCGCGGCCGTACGCACCGAGGTGACTCCATGGCCGTGATCCTGTCCGTCTCCGGTTCCCCGTCCGCGACCTCCCGCACCACCCGCCTGCTGCGCCACGTCGACCGCCGGCTCGTCTCGCACGGGCACGAGGTCGGCACGCTGGACGTCCGCACGCTGCCCGCCGCCGCGCTGCTCGCCGCCGACACCTCGGACCCGGAGATAGCCCGCGCCGTCGACCTGTTCGCGCGGGCCGACGGCGTGGTGATCGGCACCCCGATCTACAAGGCCGCCTACTCGGGCCTGCTGAAGACCCTGCTCGACCTGCTGCCGCAGTACGCGCTGCGCGGCAAGACGGTGCTCCCGCTGGCCACCGGCGGCTCCACCGCGCACGTGCTGGCGGTGGACTACGCGCTGCGGCCGGTGCTCACCTCGATGGGCGCCGGGCACGTCACCCAGGGCTGGTTCGTGCTGGACCGGCACATCGGGGTGCGCGAGGACGGCGGCACCGAACTGGAGCGCGAGACCGAGGTGTTGCTGACCCCGGTGGTCGACGCGTTCTCCGCCGCGCTCGCCCCCCGGGCGGAATTCGCCACCACCGGCTGACCGTTCGCCGACGAAGCCGTCCCGGCCGGGGCCCGGACCCTCAGACCGCACCGAGGTCACCCCTAGGGGGGCGGGTCCGGGCCCCGGACGCATTCCCGGGCCCGGGCTACGCCCGGTGGAGGACGACCGGCCCCCGCACCCGCTCCTACCGTGGTGCCATCCCCCCAGCACCCCCGCCGAAGGTGGTGCTGGCCCCACCAAGAAGACGGATGCCTGCTGGATTCCGCGACCGGTGGGGTGTCCGGAAGGCTCGGGGACGACGGTCGACCCCACCACGAGGAGCACGCAGTGACCACGGCAGCCAGCCCCGCCCACCTCTCACCGCAGCCGGAGTGGGGCGCCGACGCCGCCCGGGCCCGACAGGTCACCAAGGCGTACGGCGCGGGCGAGACCCGGGTCACCGCGCTCGACGCCGTCGACGTCGACATCGAACGCGGCCGCTTCACCGCCATCATGGGCCCGTCCGGCTCCGGCAAGTCCACGCTGATGCACTGCCTCGCCGGGCTGGACACCGTCTCGCAGGGCCGGATCTGGATCGGCGAGACCGAGGTCACCGGCCTGAAGGACCGTCAACTCACCAAGCTCCGCCGGGACAAGATCGGCTTCATCTTCCAGGCCTTCAACCTGCTCCCCACCCTCAACGCGGTGGAGAACATCACGCTGCCGATGGACATCGCGGGCCGCAAGCCCGACCAGGCCTGGCTGCAGCAGGTGATCGACACCGTCGGCCTGTCCGGCCGGCTCAAGCACCGCCCCGGCCAGCTCTCCGGCGGCCAGCAGCAGCGCGTCGCGGTGGCCCGCGCCCTGGCCGCCCGGCCCGAGATCATCTTCGGCGACGAGCCCACCGGCAACCTCGACTCCCGCTCCGGCGCCGAGGTGCTCGGCTTCCTGCGCCGCTCGGTCGACGAACTCGGCCAGACCATCGTGATGGTGACGCACGACCCGGTCGCCGCCGGCCACGCCGACCGGGTGCTGTTCCTCGCCGACGGCCGGATCGTCGACGAGATGCACAACCCCACCGCCGACTCCGTCCTGACCCGCATGCGCCGCTTCGACGGCAAGCGCACCAGCTGAGGGGCGGGGAAACACCACCATGCTGCTCAAGACCTCGCTGCGGAGCTTCTTCGCCCACAAGTGGCGCCTGCTGCTCTCCCTGCTCGCCGTGGTGCTCTCGGTCGCCTTCGTGTCCGGCACCCTGGTCTTCTACAACACCGCCACCAGCACCTTCGACCGGCTCTTCGCCTCCACCGCCTCCGACCTCTCGGTCTCCAGGGCCAAGGACGGCATCACCGACCGCGGCGGCCCCGCCGAGGTCCCCACCGTCCCGGTCGGGACGGTCGCCCGACTCACCGCCGAGCCCGGCGTCAAGGCCGCCGTCGGCCAGGTCATGACCTCCACGGCGACGCTGGTCGACCCCGCCACCAACAAGGTGATCGGCCCGACCAGCGGTGCCCCCACCCTCACCGGCAACTGGACGGACGGCCCGCGCAACTCCGTCGACATCACCTCCGGCCACGCCCCGCAGGGCGCCGACCAGGTCGTGCTGGACGCCGACACCGCGAAGAAGGCCGGGCTCGGCCTCGGCGCCAGGGTGCGGGTCATCACCGACGCCAACCACGACTTCACCGTCGCGGGCATCGCCGCCTTCCGCACCACCAACCCCGGCGCCGCCCTCGTCTTCATGGACACCCCCACCGCCCAGCAGGTGCTGCTCGGCGCCGAGGCCTACACCTCCGTCGAGCTGTTCGGCGACGGCAGCCGCACCGACGAGCAGCTGAAGACCGCCGCGCTGGCCGACCTCGGCACCGGCTTCCAGGCCAGGACCGCCGACGAGCAGAAGAAGGAGAACGCCTCCGACGTCGGCTCCTTCCTCGACTTCATGAAGTACGCGATGCTCGGCTTCGCCGTCCTCGCGGCCGGCGTCGGCGGCTTCCTGATCGTCAACACCTTCTCCATGCTGGTCACCCAGCGCACCCGGGAGATCGGCCTGCTGCGCGCCATCGGCGGCAGCCGCTCCCAGGTCAACCGCTCGGTGCTGACCGAGGGCCTGATCCTCGGCGTGCTCGGCTCCACCCTCGGCCTCGGCGCCGGCCTCGGCCTCGCGCTCGGCATGATCCAGCTGATGAAGGCCGCCGGGATGAACCTGGACGCCGCGCTGAGCGTCACCTGGACGGTGCCCGCCGCCGCCTACGCCGTCGGCGTGCTGGTCACGCTGTTCGCCGCGTTCGTCCCGGCCCGCCGCGCCTCCCGGATCACCCCGATGGCCGCGCTGCTCGACCACGCCGCCCCGGTCGAGCCCCGGGCCAACCGGATCCGCACCGCGCTCGGCACCCTGGCCACCGCGCTCGGCGCCGCCGCCCTGGTGCTCGCCGCCCGCTCCACCGGCTCCACCGGCGGGGCGCTGATCGGTCTCGGCGTGCTCGCCACCCTGGTCGGCGCCGTGGTGCTCGGCCCGCTGCTGGTCTCCGGCCTGCTCCGGCTGCTCGGCGGCGTGCTGCCCGCCCTGTTCGGCCCGGCCGGCCGGCTCGCCCAGCGGAACGTGACGCGCAACCCGCGGCGCACCGGCTCCACCGCCGCCGCCCTGATGATCGGCCTCGCCGTGGTCGTCGGCGCCTCCGTCGTCACCTCCTCCATGGTGTCCTCGGCCAGTGCCCAGATCGACAAGTCCGTCGGCGCCGACTACATCGTCGGCGGCGGCAACGGCCCGATCGCCCAGGCCGCGGTCGACGCGATCGCGCACACCCGGGGCGTCGACCACGTCACCCGGCAGAAGGAGGTCCCCGCCGACCTCACCACCCCCGACGGCGCCCGCACCGAGACCGAACTGACCGCCGCCGACCCGAGCTTCGCCCGGGACTTCCGCCTCCCGCTCGCCGCCGGCACCGCCGAGGGCGTCTTCACCGGCGGCGTCTCGGTCGACCAGAAGTTCGCCGACGCCCACCACCTCCGGGTCGGCGACCCGATCACCGCCGCCTACGGCGAGGGCCGCACCCAGACCCTCCGGGTCGCCGCCGTCCTCAAGACCGGCAACGAGCTGTTCGACGGCAACTTCTTCACCGCCATCGACACCGTCTCCACCGGCCTCGGCGGCCACCTGCCCGGAGACCAGGTCCTGTTCGCCGGCGCCGCGGCCGGCGCCGACAAGGACGCGGTCCTGGCCGACCTGCAGAAGACGCTGGAGGCCTACCCGCAGCTGATGGTCAAGGACCAGGCCGGCTACAAGGAGATGATCGAGTCCCAGGTCGACAAGCTGCTCGCCATGGTCTACGGCCTGCTCGGCCTGACGATCGTGGTCGCCGTCCTCGGCGTGGTCAACACCCTGGCGCTGTCCGTCGTCGAACGCACCCGGGAGATCGGCCTGCTGCGCGCCATCGGCCTCTCCCGCCGCCAACTGCGCCGGGTGGTCCGCCTGGAGTCCGTGGTCATCGCCCTCTTCGGCGCCGTCCTCGGCACCGCCCTCGGCCTCTCCTGGGGCGTCACCGCCCGCTCCGTCCTCGCCGACAGCGGCCTCACCACCCTGACCGTCCCCACCGGCACCGTCGCCGCCGTCCTGGTCGGCTCGGTCCTGATCGGCCTGATCGCCGCCCTCGTCCCGGCCTTCCGCGCCGCCCGGATGAACGTCCTGGCCGCCATCGCCACCGACTAGCGCCCCCCGCTCAGGACGGGCAGCCGATCTCGCTGCCGCTCTCCGCCCCCGCCACCGCCGACGCACTCGCCGACGGTGCCGGGGGCGCGGCCGTCGCCGCCGGGCCCGCCGCCGCCGAGGACGACGCGGATGACGCGGACGCCCCCGCCGAGGGCGCGCGGTAGTCACTGCCCACCACCACCTGGAAGGTCGCCCCCAGCCCCGGGACGGACTCCAGTTCCGCGTCCGGCAGGGCGGCCGCCAGGGTCTTCACCGACTCGTCCCAGCGCGGGTCGTAGCGGATCACCGTCCGGGTGGCGCCCGCCCCGGGGCCCGGGGCGTTGGAGGGCGTGCCGGTGGTGGCGAAGCCGGCCCTGCGCAGCTCCGCGTCGGCCCGGAAGCCCAGGCCCTGGACGCCCGCCCCGTTGAGCACCTGCACCCGCACCTCGCCCGGGGGAACCGTTCCGGCGACCGGCGCGGCGCTCGGCGTCCCCGGGGCGGGGGCCGGGGCCCCGGCCCCGGTGAGCGGGCGCCCGGCCCGGACCGCCCCGAACAGCGCCGCCGCGCCCTCCTCGTCCCACAGCACGGTCGACCCCCACCCCGGCACCTGGTGGTCGACCTCGGCCAGCGGCACCGTGACGAAGTCCGCGTTCGCCGCCGACAGGTCCTTCAACCGGCCCGCGAACTCCAGCAGTTCGGCGTTGCCCAGCCCCTTGTCGACCTTCACCGAGCGCAGCACGGTGTCCAGCACCCCGGTCAGCCTCGCCGGGTCCAGCAGGGTGTCCCCGGCGGACGCCCGGTGCAGCAGCTGCGCCAGGAACCTCTGCTGACGGTGCATCCGCCCCAGGTCGGAGGAGCCGTCCACGTGCCGGGCCCGGACGTACCGCAGCGCCCCCGCGCCGTCCAGCCGGCTGGTGCCGGCGGGCAGGTCCAGGCCCGAGTAGTCGTCCTTGAGCGGCTTGGGGCTGCACACCTCGACACCGCCCAGGGCGTCCACCGTGGAGACGAACGCCAGGAAGTTCACCTCGACGTAGTGGTCGATCCGCAGCCCGGTGTTCTGCTCGACGGTGCGCACCGCCAGCGGCGCCCCGCCCATCCCGTACGCCGCGTTGATCTTGCCCTTGGCGGCCTCCACCTGCCGGCCGGTGGCGAGGTCCTGGTGGGCCGGGATGTCCACGTACGAGTCGCGAGGGACGGAGACCACGGTGGCCCGGCCGCGGTCCGCGGACAGCTGCACGATCATCATGGTGTCGGTGCAGTGGCAGGACTCGCCGCCCGCGTGCAGCACGTCCTTCAGGGTGGACTCCGGGATGCCCTCGCGCTCGTCGGTGCCGACCACCAGGAAGGTCGCGGCGCCGTCGTCGGCCGGCCGGTCCGGGCCGCCGCCGATCGCGTCCACCCGGTCGAGCGAGGAGCCGATCCCGTCCAGCAGCGCCCACCCGCCGCAGGAGGTCGCCAGCACCGCGAAGGACAGCGTCCCCGCCGCCCAGCGCCCCCACCGCCGACGGCCCGGCCGACGCGCTCTCGACGGTGCGGACAGGCGTGCGGACGGGTGCTGGCGGCGCATCCTCCGCATGCTAGGCGGGCCGGTCGGGTCCGCTCCGACGGCGCGCCGGACGCGGCCGCCGCCCGGCGCCCGCCCCGGCCCCGGCAGCGGTCCCCGGAACGGCCGGACGGGGACCGCCCGCCCGCGCTAGGGTCGCGCCATGACGAGCAGCGCCCCCAGGATCGAGGCCACCGCCGACGTCGACCCGCGCGCCGTGATCGGCCCCGGCAGCACCGTCTGGCACCTCGCCCAGGTCCGCGAGGACGCCGAGATCGGCGCCGAGTGCATCATCGGCCGGGGCGCCTACGTCGGCCCCGGCGTGAAGCTCGGCGACCGGGTCAAACTGCAGAACCACGCCCTGGTGTACGAGCCCGCCGTCCTGGAGGACGGCGTCTTCGTCGGCCCCGCCGCCGTCCTCACCAACGACCTCTACCCGCGCTCGGTCGACCCGGACGGCAGGCTCAAGCGCGGCGACGACTGGCACGCCCGGGGCGTCACCCTCCGCGAGGGCTGCTCCGTCGGCGGCCGCGCCGTCCTGGTCGCCGGCGTCACCGTCGGCCGCTGGGCCCTGATCGCGGCCGGCGCCGTCGTCCACCGCGACGTCCCCGACTACGCCCTGATGGCCGGCGTCCCCGCCCGCCGCCTCAAGTGGGTCGGCCGCGCCGGCGAGCCCCTCACCCCCACCGCCCCGGGCCACTGGCGCTGCCCCCGCACCGGCGAGACCTACACCGAGACCGCCCCCGACACCCTCGTCCTGGACGCCTGAAGGCCCTGGCCCCGCGGCCCGCGGCCCCGCCGGACGCCCCTCCTGCTACTTCGCCTTCGACGCACAGACGTTGGTGTCGTCCGCCTGCACCCGCTGGATGTCCTTCGGCGCCTCGGTCGGCGCCGCCGACGGGGCGGCGCCCGTCCCGGTGAAGTCCTTGCCGAGCACCACCACGAGGCCGTCCTTCGCCCCGGCCCGGCTGTTCGCCTGCACCGCCGTCTCGGGCAGTCCGAGGGCCGCGGCCACCGCCTTCGCCTCGTCCTCGTGCCCGGTCGGGTAGGCGACCGTGCTGGTGGCGGCCGTCTCCGCGTTGGTGCCCGCGGCGGCCAGCGCGAAGCCCTTGGCCTGCAGCGCGTCGGCGGCCTTGCCGGCCAGCTTGGCGGTCCCGCTGCCGTTGCGCACGGTGACCCTCACCTCGGCCGCGTCGACCTTGACCGCGGCCGGCGCGGCCGCGGCGGTGGTGCCGGGGGCGGCGGGGGAGGGCGCGGTGCTCGGCTCGGGGACATCGGTCAGCGAACGGTCCGCGGTGATCATCGCGAACAGCTGCTGGGCGTCGTTCGGCTTGAGCACCAGCCGGTTGTTGTCCTTGGGGTCGTCGATCACCGGCACCGTGGTGAAGGTGATGTTCTTGGTGTCGACCCGGGAGATGTCGAGCGCCAGGTCCTTCAGCTTGTTGACGCTGCCGATCCCGTCGTCGACGGTCAGTGCCTTGGTCGCGGCGTCCGCCAGGTCCCACAGCTTGGTCGGGCTGGTCAGGGTGTCGCTGCTCTTCATCTTGCGGATCATCGAGGAGATGAACTGCTGCTGCAGCGGGATCCGGGTCAGGTCGCCGCCCAGGCCCACCGCGTGCCGGGTGCGGACGAAGGCGAGCGCCTCCTCGCCCTGCACCACGTGCCGCCCCGCGGTCATCTTGAGGTGCGAGTACGGGTCGTTGATGTCGGTGGCCGCGCACACCTCGACGCCGCCGACCGCGCTCGAAAGGGTCTTCACGGCCTCGAAGTTGACCATCATGAAGTGGTTGATCCGGACGTTGGTCAGCTTCTCGACGGTCTTCCAGGTGCAGCCGGCGTCGCGCCCGTCCTGTCCGAGGCTGGTGTTGAACATCGCCCGGGCCTCGCCGGGGATGCTCTTGCCGTTGGTCCTGCACTCCGGGATCGTCACCATCAGGTCGCGCGGGATCGACAGCACCGTCGCGTTCGAGCGGTCCTTGGAGATGTGGAACAGCAGCGTGGTGTCCGCGTGCCCGGCCGAGCCCTCGTCGCCGTACTCCCGGCCGAGGCCGACCCGGCTGTCGGTGCCGATCACCAGGATGTTCAGCGCGTCGGTCGCCTGCGGACGCTCGGACTCGTCGCCGACCTCGACCTTCACCGACGAGATGTTGTTGTTGAAGTGCTGGTAGACGTAGTACGCGCCGCCGCAGCCCGCGACCAGCACCAGGCCCAGCGTGCCCGCGGTCCACTTCAGCGCCCGCCGGCCGCGGGTGGAGCGGTTCTTGCGGCGCGCCGCCCGACCGCCCGGCACCGCCGTCGCACCGCGCCCGCGTCCACGCCCCTCGGCGGCCGGAGCGCCCTTCACGGCGGCGGCCTTCGGCGCAGCGCCCTTCGCGGCGGCGCCCTTCGCACCGGCGCCCTTCGGGGCAGCGCCCTTCGCGGCGGTGGCGCCGGGTGCGGCCGGGGCGCCCCCGGCCGGGGGCGCGGCCCGGCGGCGGGCGGCCTGCGGGCGCGCCGGAGCCGGGTGGGGCCGGGTGGCGGAGTCGGGCCGGCCCGCGTCCAGGTCGAGCCGGAACTCGCCGGTCGCCGGGTCGAGCACCCACTGGTCGGCGGGGTCGACGCCCTGCGGGGTCGAGTCCGCCGAGTCGCTCCGGTGCCGGTGTCCGCTGTTCATCCCGGACACCCTAGACGAGCCTGACGGCCAAACCCGCCACGATGTGATACCCGTCACCCGGGTGGGAGGCCGCCGGTGCGGAGGACGGCGACGGCGCACCCGGCCCGGCCGGTTCCGCCGGGCGGGGCGCGCCGCCGCGCTCCACTGCCATCGGCCCAGGACTACCCGCCCGGGAGGGTCGGGACCGTCAACCCAGGCGCAGAGTCACCCGTTCGGAGTCGATCCGGCTCTGCCACTGATCCTCCGTCAGCTGCCCGGAGTTCCGGCACAGCACGACCGAGGCCCCGGCGGCCAGCGGCGCCAGCAGGCCCGCCTCCAGGCCCGTCCAGTCGTCGAAGGACAGCGTGGACAGCACCCGGCTGCCGCCGTCCAGGCCCAGCCGGGCCGCGCCCTCCCGGGCCAGCGCCACCGCCTGCTCGCCGGTCAGCTTCAGCGGCAGCCCGTCCACCAGCGTCTCCAGCGCCACCGCCTGCGGGTCCACCGGCGAGTACGGGGCGAACCGGTCGCCCTGCCCGGGGACCTCCGCCGCGTAGTCCAGGAACCCGTCCGGCCGCTGCGGGAACCGGCCGCCCAGCGGGCGCAGCGCCAGCGCCACCCGCTCGCCCGGGCACTCCTGCGCGGCGGCCAGGCCGTCCGGCCCGGAGACCACCAGGTCGGCGTCCTTCGGCTCGCCCTGCGGGACCGCGACCACGCCCACCGACCAGCAGGCCAGCAGCCACACCGCGCTCTGCCAGTGCGCCGGCAGCAGCAGCGCCGCCCGGTCGTCGGGTGAGGCGTTCAGCTCGTCCTGGAGCAGGTTGGCCGTCTTCGCCACCCAGTTGTCGAAGGTCTTCGCCGACAGCTCCACCCGTTCCCCGGTCGAGTCGTCGTAGAAGGTCACCAACGGGCGGGACGGGTCGGCGGCGGACCCCGGGCGCAGGAAGGCCTGCAGCAGCTCGGCGGGGGTGCGGGCGTCGGCAGCGAAAGGCGCAGTCATGGTGCGTCCCAGCCTACGTCCTGCCCCCCGCCGGACGGGAGGGTGCCCGCGCCGTCCGGGTGCCGCGCCGCGTTACGCTCGGCGCTGCTCCGCACCCCACTCCAGCCAGAGGAACGGCCGATGCCCGCCCAGACCCGGCAGTGGCGGCCCGGTCACCCCCTGGACCTCGGCCGCACCCTCTTCCCGCTCCAGCACGGTGCCGGCGACCCGGCCTTCCAGCGCACCCCGGACGGCGCGGTCTGGCGCGCCTCGCGCACCCCCGACGGCCCGGGCACGCTGCGGATCCTCCGGCGCGCCGAGGAGATCGACGCCACCGGCTGGGGCCCGGGCGGCGGCTGGCTGCTCGAACAGCTCCCGGCGCTGCTCGGCGCGCACGACGACCCGGCCGGCCTGGTCCTGCCGCCCGGGCCGCTGCGCGAGGCCCAACGCTCCTGCCCGGGGCTGCGGTTGACCCGGACCGGCCTGGTGATGGAGTCCCTCGTCCCGGCCGTCCTGGAGCAGAAGGTCACCACCATGGAGGCCTACCGCGCGTGGCGCACCCTGCTCCGCGACCACGGCACCCCGGCCCCCGGCCCCGCCGCCGACCTCGGCATGCGGGTCGCCCCCTCCGCCCGCGAGTGGACGCTCGTCCCCAGCTGGGCCTGGCACCGGGCCGGCGTCGACCCCAAGCGCTCCGCCACCGTGCTGCGCGCGGCCCGGCTCGCCGCCCGCCTCGAACAGGCCTCCGCGCTGCCCCCGGCGGAGGCCTTCGCCCGCCTCACCGCCGTCCCCGGCATCGGCCCCTGGACCGCCGCCGAGACCCTGCAGCGCAGCAACGGCGACCCCGACGCCGTCTCGGTCGGCGACTACCACCTCCCCAACACCGTCGGCTGGGCGCTGGCCGGCCGCCCCCGCAGCGACGACGCCCAGATGCTCGCCCTGCTGGAGCCCTACCGCCCCCACCGCCACCGCCTGTGCCGCATCCTCCCGCTGACCGGCGCCCGCCCCCCGAAGTACGGCCCCCGCCTGACGCCGAACGACCACCGCGACCGGTAGGGCGGCCCCCGGGGCCCCGGTGCCGCCCTACCGGTCGCCGGCCTACCGCACCGTCAGGAAGTCCTCCGGCGAGCGCGGCTGACGCGTCCTCGGCTCCTCCGCCGCCCGCCCCACGGCGACCGCGCCCATCGGGTCCCACCCGGCCGGCAGGTCCAGCGCCTCCCGCACGGTGTCGCGGCAGAACATGGTCGAGGAGACCCACGCCGACCCGTACCCCTCGCCGCCGAGGGTGACCAGCAGGTTCTGGACGGCGGCGCCGATCGCGACCACGAACATCTCCCGCTCGGCGGCGGCCCGCCTCGGGTCGGGGTAGGCGTGCGAGCCGTCCGTGACCAGGCAGGGGACGACCAGGTAGGGCGCGCCGCGCAGCACGTCGCCGCGGGCGGTGCGCCGGGCGATCCGCTCCGCGCTCCAGCCGTCGAGGTCGCGCAGGTCGCGCTGCCAGGCGGCGAGCATCGCGTCGAGCAGCCGGGTCCGGGCCTCGGCCGTTTCGAGCAGGACGAACCGCCAGGGCGTGGTGTGGTGCGGGGCGGGGGCGGTGACCGCGGCGGCGACGGCCCGGCGGACGGCGTCGCCGTCGACGGGTTCGTCGGTGAAGGCGCGGACCGTCCGCCGGAGGGTGACCGCCTCGCGGACCGCCTCGGAGGTGCCGAGCCGGAACATGTCCTGCCCGGCGGCGCGGACCAGCGCGCGGGCGCCCTCGCCGTCCGCCGGGGTGACCAGGTGCCCGAGGCCGCGGACGACGGCGACGGGGGTGCCGGTGGCCTTGCCCTTGACGAGGTCGGCGGCGGCGGCGAGTTCGTCGGCGGTGGCGGTGACGGTGAGCCGCAGCTCGTTGCCGTGGCTGTCGAACCGGCCGCGGTGGTCCTCCAGCACGGGCAGCCCGGCGGCGCCGATCGCGACGTCGGCCAGGCCGTTGCGCCAGGGCCGGCCGAAGGTGTCGGTGACCAGGACGGCCAGCCGCCGCCCGGTCAGCTCCTGGATCCGGGCGCGCAGTTGCCGGGCCGAACGGTCGGGGTCGACCGGCAGCAGCAGGACCGTCCCGGGGGCGGTGTTGGACGCGTCGACGCCGGCCGCGGCCATCACCAGGCCGTTGCGGTTCTCGACGATCCGGGCCCGGCCGCGCCGGGCCACCACCCGGACGGTCTCGGCGTCGATCGCGGCCTCCCGGTCGTCCGCGCGGACCAGCCGTCCCTCGGCCTTGGAGACCACCTTGGAGGTGACCACCAGGATGTCGCCGTCCTCGAACTCCCCGGCTTTGGCGATCAGTTCGGCGAGGTCGTCACCGGCCGCGACCTCCGGCAGCCCGGGCACCGGCAGCACCGAGAGCCCGGCGGCCCCGGTCACTCGCCGACCTCCGCGGCCAGCGCCAGCGCGGCCCGGGCCATCTCGGCGGTGGCCTCGACCGAGCTCATCAGCAGCGGGACGGCCCGGCAGGCGATCCCGGCGGCCTCGACCTCGGCGACCGAGCCGGCGTCCGAGGAGTCCACCAGCCAGCCGTCCAGCAGCCCGCCGTCCCGGCGCGCGCCGTAGTGCCGGGCGACGGCCGCCGCGCCGGTCTCGACGCCGACGGCGGCCAGCACCCGGTCGGCCATCCCGCGCACGGGGGCGCCGCCGACGATGGGGGAGAGGCCGACCACGGGGGCGTCCGCGGCGGCGACCGCCTCGCGGATGCCGGGGACGGCCAGGATGGTGCCGATCGAGACCACCGGGTTCGACGGCGGCAGCAGCACCAGGTCGGCCTCGGCGATCGCCTCCAGCACGCCGGGCGCGGGCTTCGCGTCCTCGGCGCCGACCGCGACGATCGCCTCGGCCTCGACGGCCGCGTGCAGCCGCACCCAGTACTCCTGGAAGTGCACCACCCGCGTCCCGTCCGCGTCGGTGATCCGGACGTGCGTCTCGACCCGGTCGTCGCTCATCGGCAGCAGCCGGACGCCGGGCTGCCAGCGGTCGCACAGCGCCTCGGTGACTGCGGACAGCGGGTACCCGGCGTTCAGCATCCGGGTCCGCACGATGTGGGTGGCGAAGTCCCGGTCGCCGAGCCCGAACCACTCGGGCCCGACGCCGTACGCCTTCAGCTCCTCCTTGATCGACCAGGTCTCGTCGGCCCGGCCCCAGCCCTGCTCCTCGTGGATGCCGCCGCCGAGGGTGTACATCACGGTGTCCAGGTCGGGGCAGACCTTCAGGCCGTGCAGGTGGATGTCGTCCCCGGTGTTCCCGATCACGGTGATCCGGTCCTCCGGCCCGAGGGCCGCCCGCAGCCCGCGCAGGAACCTGGCTCCGCCGATCCCGCCCGCCAACGCAGTGATTCGCATGGGCCACATCCTGCCAGCGCGTCAGCGCACCCGGTGACGCTCCGGGTCCGCGGCGTCCGTGACGTCCGTGACGTTCGCGACGGCGGCCCGCCGCTCGGTCGGGTACTGGTTCATCTCGACCAGGCCGGGCGTGTAGAGGTGGACCGAGACGGCGGGCTCCAGCGCGGCGTTGACCATCTCGTGCAGGTAGCCGGTGGAGTAGACCCGCAGCCCGCCGGGCGCCAGGGCGCGCGAGCCCTCGCCCCCCGCCGTCAGCGAGCGCTCGGTGAGCTCCCCCTGGACGACGGTCATCACGCCGGAGGAGCGGCCGTGGTCGTGGAAGCCGCTGGACTGGCCGGGCAGCCAGCTGAGCAGCCACACCTCGTAGCCGGGGCCGGTCTCCAGCCGGGCGTACCAGCGGGTCAGCGCGTCGTAGCGGACCAGCGGCTCCCAGCGGGCCCGGTCGGCGGCGATCTCGCGGACCAGCCGGGCGTAGCCGCCGAGCGTGGTGGGGTGCGCGGGCAGGTCGGTGCGGGCCAGGTGCGGGAAGGCCATCGGGTCGCCCGCGATGGACACGTCGCTCAGGCCGTCGGTCCAGCGGGGGGCCGGCTTCGGCGCGGGCACGGGCGGGGTCGGGAGGGTGGCGGCGGGCAGGCGCTTGCGATCGCGGTTGCGCTTGCGGAAGCGGGGCATTCGCACGGTGACGTCCTCGGGTCGGTCGGCTGCGGATGGGGATCAGCCGGGGCCGCGAGAACGTTCAGGGGGGACTGTCGCGCGGTCGGCCTCTGTTCCGGGGCGGCGCGCGGTGGGACGCGGGCGCCTAGATACAGCGGAGACAGCGGCGACAACACGAGGAGTTCACGGCAGCGCCGAGGAGCGCCTGGCGGCGCCGGTCGGCGGAGGTGGCCGGGAACTCTGACATGCGGGCAAGGAGACCGCAACCGACCCTCAAGTGTCAAGGCGAGCTGACGGACATTCGGGTCACATCCACTCCGAACCACCGGATGGGGTGATAAGCGCCCATTAAGGTTTCGAACCCCAAACCTCCGGGAAGGGACGCCGTGAGATCGCCCCGGTGCTGCCCGGTGCCACCCCGGTCATGCGTGGCAGGGCGGCCTGAGGACCGGTCAGGGACCAGGCGTGATGTCCGGGTTGTCCGGATATGTACACTATTCGTAGTGGCTTGGTTCCGGGGAGTGAATCCTTGGCCCAATACCAGAGCTCGGCTTGACTAGGCCAGAGTGACGCAACTGTAATTTCTCTCGTGTCGTTCCGCCGCACCGGCAACGGCAACACCACGGGGACGCCAAGAGGGGCAGAGGAGGCGCGCCAGTATGAGCGAGCTCTTTGAGCTGTTGATCGGTGAGGGCATCGAGGAAGACGAAGAGGAACTCGGCTGGCAGGAGCGCGCGTTGTGCGCCCAGACCGACCCCGAGTCCTTCTTCCCCGAGAAGGGCGGATCCACCCGGGAGGCCAAGAAGGTCTGCCTGGCGTGCGAGGTCCGGGCCGAGTGCCTGGAGTACGCCCTCGCCAACGACGAGCGGTTCGGCATCTGGGGCGGCCTGTCCGAGCGCGAACGCCGTCGTCTGAAGAAGAGCGCGGTCTGAACCCTCCGCACCAGCGGGACCCGTGCCGGCGCCTCACCGAACAGGTGGGGCGCTTTCGCGTTCCCGGGCACCCGCGGCCCGTCGCACGCGATACCCGCTGCACCGTCTCTTCACACCCGCCGGGGACGATCGCGCCACCCGGAGCCGTTAGTGTGGTGCGTCATCTGCCGTCAAACCCGAACCGGTGGTCCGCGCACCCGATGACTGTCTACAGCCACCAGAGCGGCTTCTCCGCTGCCAGGCCGCCCGCCTACCCGCGCCACTTGGTCACCGCGGTGATCGTCTCGCACGACGGCGCCCGCTGGCTGCCGCAGGCACTCGCCGGACTGCTCGGCCAGGACCGGCAGGTCCAGCGCGTCCTCGCCGTGGACACCGGCTCCACCGACAACTCCCCGCAGCTGCTCGCCGACACCCTCGGCGACTGGCTCCCCGACAGCGGCCCGCAGATCCTCGGCCGCCGGGTCGGCTTCGGCCGCGCCGTCGGCGAAGCCGTCTTCAACAGCCCCCCGCTGCGCCCCGAGGACCTCTCCTACAGCCTCGACCCGTCCGGCTACGACCCGGTCACCGGCGGCTGGGACGACTTCGGCGACCCGCTCGGCGGCGAGGACGAACTCGGCCGCGGCGGGCCGCGCGAGACCCAGCCGGTCGAGTGGCTCTGGCTGCTGCACGACGACTGCGAACCGCAGACCGACGCCCTGCGCCGACTGCTCCAGGTCGCCGACTCCACCCCGCCCGCCGCCGTGGTCGGCCCCAAGCTCCGCTCCTGGTACGACCGCAGGCAGCTCCTGGAGGTCGGCGTCAGCATCGCCCGCTCCGGCCGCCGCTGGACCGGCCTCGACCGCCGCGAGCAGGACCAGGGCCAGCACGACCAGGTCCGCCCGGTGCTCGCCGTCTCCACCGCCGGCATGCTGGTGCGCCGCGACGTCTTCGAGGAACTCGGCGGCTTCGACAAGGCGTTGCCGCTGATGCGGGACGACACCGACTTCTGCTGGCGGGTCAACGCGGCCGGCCACCGCGTCGTGGTCGCCCCCGACGCCGTGCTCCGGCACGCCGAGGCCGCCAGCCGCGAACGCCGCGCCATCGACTGCGCCCCCGCCCACCCGCACCGGGTCGACAAGGCCGGCGCCGTCTACACCCTGCTCGCCAACTCCAAGGGCCTGCTCTTCCCGTACGTCCTGCTCCGGCTGGTCCTCGGCACCCTGTTCCGGGTCGCCGTCAACCTGGTCGGCAAGGACCCCCGGCAGGCCTACGACGAGATCGCCGGCCTCGGCCACGAACTGCTGCGCCTGCCCCGGCTGATGACCTCCCGGGCGCGCCGCCGCAGGAGCCGCTCGGTCGACTCGCTGGACGACCGCACGCTCTTCCCGGCCCCCGGCGCCACCGTCCGGCTCGCCGTCGAGAACATGGTCGGCTCGCTCGGCATCGGCGGCAGCGACGACGCCGGCGCCGGCCGGCACGGCTCGGTCGAGACCGGGCCCGGCGACGACGACACCGACGACCTGGTGGTCGAACAGTTCGCGCTGCTCAAGAAGCTGGTCCGGCGCCCGGCCCCGGTGCTGTTCGCCGCCCTGCTGCTGTTCGCCCTGGTCGCCTGCCGCGACCTGATCGGCTCCGGCTACCTCCAGGGCGGCGCCCTGCTGCCCGCCTCGGACGGCGCGGCCGGCCTGTGGAACATGTACGCCGCGCCCTGGCACGCCGTCGGCACCGGCTCCACCGCCACCGCCCCGCCCTACCTCGCGGTGCTGGCCGTGCTCTCCTGGGCGCTGTTCGACCACGCCGACCTCGCGCTCACCCTGCTCGTGGTGCTCTCGGTGCCGCTCGCCGCGGTCAGCGCCTACCTGGTCTCCCGGCCGCTGATCGCCTCCAAGGCCGTCCGCGCCTGGGCCAGCGCCACCTACGCGATGCTGCCCGCCGCCACCGGCGCGCTCGCCCAGGGCCGGATCGGCACCGCCGTGCTCGCCGTGCTGCTGCCCCCGCTGGCCCGCGCCGCCGCGATCACCGCCGGCCTCGGCATCCGCACCGAGACCGCCGCCAAGGGCGCCCGCCCCGGCTGGCGCTCCGCCTGGATGACGGTGCTGATGCTCACCGTCATCACCGCCTTCGTCCCGCTGGTCTGGGCGATCGCCGTCCCGCTCTGCCTGGCCGCGCTGGTCCACGCGGTGCTCCGGGGCGGCGCGTTCGGCTCCGGCGCGCAGGCCGTGCGGCTGCTCGGCCTGCGCGTCGCGGTGATCCTCGGCGTGCCCGTCCTGGTGCTCGCCCCCTGGTCGCTCCAGGTGCTGGCGAACCCCTCCCGGCTGCTGCTGGAGGCCGGCGTCCCCGGCTTCAACGGGCCCGCCGCCGACCCGCTCGGCCTGGTCCTGGTCAACCCCGGCGGCGCCGGCACGCCCCCCGTCTGGCTCTCCGCCGGCGTGGTGCTGGCGGCGCTCGCCGCGCTGCTGCGCGCCGACCGGCGCCGCGCCGTGCTGGCCGCCTGGGGCGCCGCCGCGGCGGGCCTGGTGTTCTCCGTCGTGGTGGCCGGCACCGCCGTCACCCCCGCCTCCGGCGGTGCCCAGACCGCCGCCTGGGCCGGCCCGGCCACCCTGCTGGCCGGCGTCGCGCTGCTCGCCGCCGCCGCGATCGGCGCCGACGGCGCCAACACCCGGGTCTCCGGCATCGCCTTCGGCTGGCGCCAGCCGGTCGCCGCGCTGGTGCTCGCCGCCGCCGTGCTGGCCCCCGTCGGCACCGCCGTCTGGTGGGCGGTCAGCGGCGCCGACGGCCCGCTGCGGCGCGGCAGCGACGCCCAGGTCCCGGCGTTCATCGCCCAGTCCGGGAACACCACCGACCGCTCCCGCACCCTGATCGTCACCGGCGACGCCGAGGGCGCCTCGGTCCGGTACGCGCTGGTGCGCGGCGCCGGCCTGACCACCGGCCAGGCCGAGGGCACCGTGGACACCGCCGCCGACGGCAGGCTCGCCGAGCTCACCGCCAAGCTGCTGGCCGGCTCCGGCGGCGACCTGGCCCGCACCCTCGCCGGGTACGGCATCAGCTACGTCCAGGTGAAGGACCCGGTGATCGCCGAGGTCCGCGACGTCCTCGACACCACGCCCGGCGTCATCCGGCTCAGCCTCGACAACGGCGTCGGCCTCTGGCAGGTCAACAGCGTCCCCGGCACCCGGGCGCAGATCACCAGCCCCGGCACCGTCCCCGTGGTCGTCCCCGCCGGGCAGCACGACATCTGGACCACCGTCCCGGCCGGACCGGCCGGCCGGCAGCTGCGGCTCGCCGAACAGGCCGACGGCGGCTGGCGGGCCACCCTGAACGGCAAGCCGCTCGCCCCCGTCACCGTGGACGGCTGGGCCCAGGGCTTCACCCTCCCCGCCGAGGGCGGCCGGCTCGACGTCACCCGCGCCACCAGCCCCGCCCACACCGCCTGGACCTGGGGCCGGCTCGCGCTCGGCGTGGTCGTCCTGGTCCTCGCCCTGCCGGGCCGCCGCAACACCAACGACGACGACATCCCCGAGGAGGTCGTCGCCGCCCAGGCGCTGGCCGCCCAGGCCCAGGCCCAGGCGCCCGTCCCCGGCAGCCGCCGGGCCCGCCGCCTCGCCGAACGCGGCGAGGGCGGGGAGGGCGACGACCCGCAGGCCGAACCCGGCGTCTACGCCCCCGGCATCCCGGCCCAGCCCGTCGGCGAACCCGAGCCCGCCGCGGCCTACCAGCCCGAGCCCGAACCCTTCGCCGACCCGTACCAGGCCCAGGCCGACCCGTACCAGGCCGACCCGTACCAGCAGCAGGGCTACCAGGGCGACGGCTACGGCTACTCCCAGCAGCAGCCCGTCGGCGCGCCCCACCAGGGCGACGGCTACGACCAGTACGGCCAGCAGCAGTACGGCTACGACACCCCGCCCGCCCAGGGCTGGAACGACCCGTACGCCGCCGGCTACCCGCAGCAGGACGGCCGACAGCAGCCCTGGCTGCCCGAACAGCAGCAGCCCACCACCTACTACGACCCCAACGACCCCTACGGCGGCGGCCAACCGCAGCGGCCCGGGACGGGGAGCTGACCCGCGATGAAGAAGCCCACCCTGAAGGCGCCCAAGCTCAAGGCCCCCAAGCTCAAGGCACCCGGCCTGAGCGGCGCGGCCGGCGGCAGCCGCACCGGCCGGTCCCTGCTGGCCGGCGTGGCCGTGCTCGGCCTGGTGTTCGGCGTCGCCGAACTGCGCGCCCCGGCCGGCGCCGCCGACGACGCGGGCGGCGCCCGCACCACCGCGCAGGTCGAACGCACCGCGCTGGTCTGCCCGCCGCCGATGCAGGGCGTCACCGGCTCCACCAGCATCACCCTGTTCAGCCCCGAGGGCGGCACCGGCGGCACCGGCACCGGCCTGCTCGCCGACGCCACCACCGAGAACGTGCTGGCCGCGCAGAACCCCGCGCGGCCCGCCGCCCCCGCCCCGAGCACCGGGTCGCCCGCCACCCCGGCCGCACCCTCCGGCGCCCCGAGCGCGCCCGCCGCCTCCGTCGTGGACGCCCGGGTCAACCTGGCCAAGCCCGGCGTCCCGGCCACCGGCCCCGCCGCCAACACCGACACCGCCCCCGGCAGCTTCGCGACGGCCACCGGCAACCTCGCCCCCGGCTTCACCGCCACCCAGCTCACCACCTCCGAGCAGGGCGGCGTCAACCTGTCCGGCGCGAGCTGCCTGCCCTCCGGCACCAGCTTCTGGTTCGCCGGCGCGAGCACCGCCGAGGGCCGGGTCGACTACGTCACCCTGGTCAACGCCGACACCCTGCCCGCCGTCGTCGACCTGCGGATGTACGGCGACAAGGGCCAGATCGAGAACGACCTCGCCACCGGCATCGCGATCGCCCCCGGCAAGTTCCAGACGATGACCCTGCGCAGCCTCACCAAGGAACCCGTCGACAACCTCGCCCTGCACGTGGTCACCCGCAGCGGCCGGATCGGCGCCGGCGTGCACGCCATCGAGACCGGCAAGGGCACCGACTGGCTCGAACCCTCCGCCGACCCCGCCCCCGCCGTCACCGTCCCCGGCATCCCGGACGACGTCACCACCGCCCACCTGGTGGTCGCCACCGACTCCGCCGACGACGCCGACCTCAAGGTCCAGCTCTCCGGCAAGAACGGCTGGTTCACCCCCGCCGGCAAGGAGACCATCCACGTCAAGGCCGGCATGACCGCCGTCCTCGACTTCCAGTTCACCGACCAGACCCGCGAGGGCGCGAGCGCGATCCGGCTCACCCCCTCCAGCGACACCCACCCCACCCCGGTCGTGGCCGGCCTGCGGGTCGACCGCGAGAACAAGGGCAAGACCGAGGCGAGCTGGCTCTCCGGCGGCGCCCCGATCGGCGCCCGCGCCACCATCGCCGACAACCGGGCCGGCCAGACCAAGCTGCTCCTCACCGCCACCGACGGCGACGCCAAGGTCAAGGTCACCAGCTCGGCCGGCGCGGGCGGCGGCACCCCCGCCAGCAAGGAGGTCAGCGTCCCGGCCGGCACCACCGTCACCGTCGACGGCATCGACCCCGCCCAGGTCAACGGCCCCTACGCCCTCACCCTGCAGACCCTCGGCGGCGGCCCGGTCCTCGCCACCCGGCAGATCAGCGCCGTCACCCGGGACGTCCCCACCTTCACCGTCCAGCGCTTCCGCGACGACCACGCCACCGTCGAGGTCCCGCACGTCGCCCCCGACCCGGGCGTCGTCCTGAAGTGACCGCCCCTCCCGGGCGGGCCCCGACCGGCGGCCCGCCCGGAGGAGGGCTACTCCTCGCCGTAGCGCGGGTCGATCGCGTCCGGCGACAGCCCCAGCAGTTCGGCGACCTGCTCGATCAGGATCTCGTGGACGAGCGCGGCGCGGTCCTCCTTGGACTTGGCGCGGATCTCCACCGGCCGCCGGTAGACCAGGATCCGGCTGCGCCGCCCGGCCGCGCCGGGGACCACCCGGCCGAGCGGGACGGTGTCGGGCTCGGGTTCGTTCCTGGCCGGGAGCGGCACTTCGAGGACGGCGAACTCCACGTCCTCCAGCTGCGGCCAGCGCCGCACCAGGCGCTCCATGGACTCGCGGACGTAGTCGTCGAAGAGCTCCGACCGGGTCAGCGAGATGGGCACCTGCGGCGGGGCCAGCGGCCCGCGCATGCCGCGGCCGTGCCGGTCGCGGTGCTTGCGGCGGCCGGGACCGGGCGGGGACGAGGGTGTCGAGCTGTCCATAGCAGTGTCGAGCGTAGTCCCTGGATGCCCGGAAGTGGACCACTCCAGCACGGCGCGTAACGGCGACGGGACACGCGAGCCGGGGGCGGGTCTTCGCGGGCCGGTCCGACTTGCGGTACCGTCCACCCTCGTGAGCTCTGTACGTCGTTGTTCGCGGACCGCGTGCGGCCGGCCGGCCGTGGCGACGCTGACGTACGTCTACGCGGACTCCACCGCGGTGCTCGGACCGCTGGCGACCTACGCGGAACCGCACTGCTACGACCTGTGCGCCGAGCACGCCGAGCGCCTCACCGCCCCGCGCGGCTGGGACGTGGTCCGCCTGGCCGGCGACACCGGCCCGCTGCGGCGCAGCAGCGACGACCTGGAGGCGCTGGCCAACGCCGTCCGCGAGGCCGCCCGCCCGCAGGAGCGCACGCCGCGTCAGGCCACGCCCGCCGAGGGCGAGTCGGGCCGCCGGGGCCACCTGCGGGTGCTGCGCTCCCCGGAGAGCTGAGCCCGGCCGTCGCGGCGCTCCCGCCACCGCCCGGTACGCTGCCCCTCTGCGGGCCCGGACCGGCGGGCGCCGGCCACGTCCGCAGTACTGCGCAGCACACACACGGGAGCGATCTGGTGCGGGACCTCAAGCAGCTTGTGAAGGCGTACGACGTCCGGGGCGTCGTGCCGGACCAGTGGGACGAGTCGCTGGCGCACGCCTTCGGTGCCGCCTTCGTCGAGGTGGTCGGCGCCGCCGCGGTGGTCGTGGGCCACGACATGCGGCCCTCCTCGCCCGCGCTGTCCCGGGCGTTCGCCGAGGGCGCGGCCTCCCGCGGCGCCGACGTGGTGGAGATCGGGCTGTGCTCCACCGACCAGCTGTACTACGCGAGCGGCAGCCTGGACCTGCCCGGCGCGATGTTCACCGCCTCGCACAATCCGGCCGAGTACAACGGCATCAAGCTGTGCCGCGCGGGCGCCGCCCCGGTCGGCCAGGACACCGGCCTGTCCGAGATCCGCGAGCTGGTCGAGTCCTGGCTCGACGAGGACGGCGCGGTGCACGTCCCGGCCGCCCCCGCCGGGACCGCCCCCGGCGCGCTGTCCGCCCGGGAGACCCTCGGCGGCTACGCCGACCACCTGCGCGGCCTGGTCGACCTGCGGGCGGTCCGCCCGCTCAGGGTCGCGGTCGACGCGGGCAACGGCATGGGCGGCCACACCGTGCCGACCGTCTTCGCCGGCCTGCCGCTGGACGTCGTCCCGATGTACTTCGAGCTGGACGGCACCTTTCCCAACCACGAGGCCAACCCGCTGGACCCGGCCAACCTGGTCGACCTGCAGGCGAAGGTCCGCGAGGTCGGCGCCGACCTCGGCCTGGCCTTCGACGGCGACGCCGACCGCTGCTTCGTGGTCGACGAGAACGGCGACCCGGTCTCCCCGTCCGCGATCACCGCGCTGGTCGCCGAGCGCGAGATCGCCCGCGCCCAGGCGGCCGGCGAGGCCCACCCGACGATCATCCACAACCTGATCACCTCCTGGACCGTCCCCGAGGTGGTCCGCGACCTCGGCGGCGTCCCGGTCCGCACCCGGGTCGGCCACTCCTTCATCAAGCAGGAGATGGCGGAGACCGACGCGGTCTTCGGCGGCGAGCACTCCGCGCACTACTACTTCCGCGACTTCTGGCGCGCCGACACCGGCATGCTGGCCGCGCTGCACGTGCTCGCCGCGCTCGGCGGCCAGGACGGCCCGCTGTCCGCGCTGACCGCGAAGTACGAGCGGTACGCCGCCTCCGGCGAGATCAACTCCACCGTCGCCGACCAGGCCGCCGCCACCGCCCGGGTCCGCGCCGCCTACGCCGACCAGCCGGGCGTCAGCACCGACGAGCTCGACGGCCTGACCGTGGCCGGCCCGGACTGGTGGTTCAACCTGCGCGCCTCCAACACCGAGCCGCTGCTGCGCCTGAACGCCGAGGCCAAGGACCCGGCGAAGATGGCCGAGCTGCGCGACGGCGTGCTGGCGATCGTCCGCGGCTGACCGGCGCCCGGTCAGCCCGCCGCTGACTTTTCGCGTGCCCCGGCCGGTAGGGTTGCCACCGGCCGGGGTACTGCTGTGTCACCGGCTTTCCGTACCGTTGCCCGAACCCCCGGAGTCCGACCGCCATGAGCCTGCCGTCCTTCCTGCTGGAGATCCTGGTCTGCCCGGAGTGCCACTCGCCGCTCGACGAGGAGACCGAGGGCGAGGTGCACGAGCTGCGCTGCACCGGCGAGGGCTGCGGCCTGGTGTACCCGGTGCGCGACGGCATCCCGGTCCTGCTGGTGGACGAGGCCCGCCGCCCGTCCTGACCCCGCCCCGCCCGCCGCTGGAGGCCAGCCGCCATGTTCGACGACTCCCTGCTCGACGACCCGGCCGCCGTGCAGCGCGCCGACCGGCGGCGCGAGCTGCTGGCCCTGGCCGGCGCGGGCGCCCGGGTCCGGATCGCGCTGCGCCGGGCCGACGCGGCCGGCGTCACCACCCTGAACCCGGACGGCCGGCCGCGCGCGGTGCTGGTGGCCGGCCACGGCGGGGCGCTGACCGCCGCCGCCGCGCTGGCCGCGCTCGCCGTGCCCAGCTGCCAGGTCTGGCCGCTGCCGCCGTCCGACGCCCGCCCCGGCGGCTTCGCCTTCACCGACGGCGGGACGTGGCAACTGCCCGGCTGGGCCGGCCCGTTGGACCTGGTCGTGCTGGCCAGCGAGAACGGCCGCGAGGGCGGCCTGATCAACCTGGCCGAGCAGGCGTACGGCCGCGGCTGCGCGATCGCGGTGATCGCCCCCGAGGGCTCCGAGCTGTTCGAGGCGGCGCTCCAGGTGCGCGCCCTGCCGCTGCCGTTCGAGCCCAGCGGGGTCGAGCCGGAGGGCTCCGACGCCGAGCCCGACCTCCCGGCCGAGGACCCGACCGCGCTGTGGGCCTTCCTGGCCCCGCTGCTGGCGCTGGCCGACCGGGTCGGCGCCGCCCAGCTCGCCCCCGGCGCGCTGGAGGCCGCCGCCGACCGGCTCGACGAGGTCGCTGTGCGCTGCCGCCCCGACGCGCACGCGTACGACAACCCGGCGAAGACGCTGGCCGCCCGGCTGGCCGAGACCGTCCCGCTGCTGTGGACCGAGGGCGCCCCGGCCGCCGCCGCGGGGGAGCGGTTCGCCGCCGCGCTGGCCGACCGGGCCGGCCTGCCCGCGCTGGCCGCCCGCCTCCCGCAGGCGCTGACCGCGCACCGCGGCATGTTCGCCGGCGGGCTCGGCGGCGACCCGGACGACTTCTTCCGCGACCGGGTCGACGAGCCGGTGCCGCTCCAGCTGCAGGTGCTGCTGCTCCGGCACACCCCCGGCGCCGCCGAGCTCGAACAGCCCGGCTGGCCGGTCGCCCGGGCCCGCCGGCTGGCCACCGCGCACGAGGTGCGGATCACCGAGCAGACCTCCGCGCAGGAGGACCCGGTGCAGGCGCTGGCCGAACTGATCGGCCTGACCGACTTCGCGGCGGTGTACCTGGGCCTGGCCACCCGGGGCTGACACGGTATCGTCCCCTCGTCAACCAAGGCCCGGCAAAGCCCCGGGCCCTCGCGGAGGGACGTACGGGGTTGAGTACCGAAGGCGGCACCAAGGCACTGGTCGCGGCACTGACCGCGAACCTGGGAATCGCGGTCAGCAAGTTCGTCGCGTTCGCGTTCTCCGGTTCGTCGTCGATGCTCGCCGAGGGCGTGCACTCGATCGCCGACTCCGGGAACCAGGTGCTGCTGCTGGTCGGCGGCAAGCGCTCGCAGCGCGCCGCCACCGAGGAGCACCCGTTCGGCTACGGCCGTGAACGGTACGTGTACGGGTTCCTGGTCTCGATCGTGCTGTTCAGCGTCGGCGGCATGTTCGCGATCTACGAGGGCTACGAGAAGATCGCCCACCCGCACGAGCTGGAGAACTGGTACTGGCCGGTCGGCGTGCTGGTGTTCGCCATCCTGCTGGAGGGCTACTCCTTCCTCACCGCCTACCGGGAGGCGTCGAAGGACAAGGGCGCGCACGGCTGGCCCGCGTACATCCGCCGCGCCAAGGCCCCCGAGCTGCCCGTCGTGCTGCTGGAGGACACCGGCGCGCTGATCGGCCTGGCGCTGGCGCTGCTCGGCGTCGGCCTGAGCGCGGTCACCGGCGACGCGGTGTGGGACGGCGTCGGCACGCTCTCCATCGGCGTGCTGCTGGTGGCCATCGCGCTGGTGCTGGCCCTGGAGACCAAGTCGCTGCTGATCGGCGAGTCCGCCGACGCCGACGTGGTGGCGCGGATCCGCGAGGCGCTGGTCGACCACGACACCGTCACCTCGGTCATCCACATGCGCACCCTGCACGTCGGCCCGGAGGAACTGCTGGTCGCCGCCAAGATCGGCGTCAACGCGGAGGACAGCGCCGCGGTGGTCGCCGAGGCGATCGACCACGCCGAGGTCCGGGTCCGCCGGGCCGTGCCGATCGCCCGGGCGATCTACCTGGAGCCCGACGTCTACTCCGCGGAGAAGGCCCTGGCCGGCCCGGACGCGGACGCCACTCCGGGCGGACCGGGCCCGAACGCCCACTGAGCCGCGTCCGATCGGTGTAGATTCGAGGGCAGTGCCAAACGTCGCTGCTGATGGCGGTCGATCGGAGCCGGGCTCCGGTCGAGGGAGAGAGGTCCTCCGACGGATTGTGCCGCAGCAGAGGGTCGCCCCCGCGCGCCCTCTGCCGCTCAGCACACCCGCAAACCGGACCACCCCGCGAGGAGTTCGCATGTCGAACCAGCCCACCGGCGACTTCAAGGTCGCCGACCTCTCCCTGGCCCCGTTCGGCCGCAAGGAGATCCAGCTCGCCGAGCACGAGATGCCCGGCCTGATGTCGATCCGCGCCGAGTACGCCGCCTCCCAGCCGCTGGCCGGCGCCCGGATCACCGGCTCGCTGCACATGACCGTGCAGACCGCCGTCCTGATCGAGACCCTCACCGCCCTGGGCGCCGAGGTCCGCTGGTGCTCCTGCAACATCTTCTCCACCCAGGACCACGCCGCCGCCGCCATCGCGGTCGGCCCGGACGGCACCCCCGAGGACCCGCAGGGCGTCCCGGTCTTCGCCTGGAAGGGCGAGACCCTGGAGGAGTACTGGTGGTGCACCGAGCAGGCGCTCACCTGGCCCGACGGCCAGACCCCGAACATGATCCTGGACGACGGCGGTGACGCCACCCTGCTGATCCACAAGGGCGTCGAGTTCGAGAAGGCCGGTGCCGCGCCGGACCCGTCCACCGCGGACAACGACGAGTTCCGGATCATCCTGGAACTGCTCAACCGCACCCTCACCGAGACCCCGCAGAAGTGGACCGAGGTCGCCGCCACCATCAAGGGCGTCACCGAGGAGACCACCACCGGCGTCCACCGCCTGTACGAGATGCACCGCGACGGCAAGCTGCTGTTCCCGGCGATCAACGTGAACGACTCGGTGACCAAGTCGAAGTTCGACAACAAGTACGGCTGCCGCCACTCCCTGATCGACGGCATCAACCGCGCCACCGACGTCCTGATCGGCGGCAAGGTCGCCGTCGTCTGCGGCTACGGCGACGTCGGCAAGGGCTGCGCCGAGTCGCTCCGCGGCCAGGGCGCCCGCGTCATCGTCACCGAGATCGACCCGATCTGCGCCCTGCAGGCCGCCATGGACGGCTACCAGGTCACCACCCTGGACGAGGTCGTCGAGATCGCCGACATCTTCGTCACCACCACCGGCAACAAGGACATCATCCTGGCCTCCCACATGGAGCGGATGAAGCACCAGGCCATCGTCGGCAACATCGGCCACTTCGACAACGAGATCGACATGGCCGGCCTCGCCAAGCTCCCCGGCGTGGTCAAGACCGAGGTCAAGCCGCAGGTCCACGAGTGGCGCAAGGCCGACGGCCGGACCATCATCGTGCTCTCCGAGGGCCGCCTGCTCAACCTCGGCAACGCGACCGGCCACCCGTCCTTCGTGATGTCCAACTCCTTCGCGAACCAGACCATCGCGCAGATCGAGCTGTTCACCAAGACCGAGCAGTACCCGGTCGGCGTGTACGTGCTGCCCAAGCACCTGGACGAGAAGGTCGCCCGCCTCCACCTGGACGCGCTGGGCGTCAAGCTCACCACCCTCACCCAGGACCAGGCCGACTACATCGGCGTCCCGGTCGAGGGCCCGTACAAGGCCGAGCAGTACCGCTACTGACACCGCCCGCACGCACCCGGTGCCCGGCCCCCCCGCGGGGGGCCGGGCACCGGCGCGTTCCGGCCCGCTACGGCAGCACGTCGGCGGACCAGGAGCGCTCGTCCGAGCCGCGCGGCACCACCCGGGTCAGCCAGACCGTCATCGTGCTCTCCGCGTCCGCCGCCGGCTGCACCTCCTTCACGCACCAGCGGACCCCGTACCCGGACGAGCAGAGCCCCGGGTAGTACTCCGGGAACCCGTTCGCGTCCCGCCCCGGCGAACCGGACGGCCCCGACGACGGGCCCTCCCCGGCCGGGGCCGCCCGCACCGTGACGTAGTGGACGCCCCGCTCCTGGAAGGTCAGCTCGGCCTCCCACGGCGCCGCACCGTGCGCGGCGTGCCGCAACGACGCGTTGCTGACCACGGTGTCCGGCGGCAGCGAGGACAGCGAGACCGGCAGCGGCGGCGTGTAGCGGCCCGGCACCACCCCCGCCGCGACCCGCAGCGGGAGCTGCTGCCGCTCCGCGTCCGGCAACCCCGAGCTCTCCAGCTGGTACCAGACCCCGTCCGCCCCGCGGAAGCGCAGCCGGGACGGCGTCCCCCGCGCGAACGACGCGTCGCTCGACGTCACCCAGTACGCCTCCCCGCCGTTCACCGGCGGCGCGTCCACCCGCAGCCCGTCGCCCGCGCCGATCAGCGGGTCCACGTCCGGGGTCATCCCCTCCGGGAACGCCGTCAGCAGGAACTGGACCCGGCCGTGGTCCACCAGGTCGCCGTAGGCCGTCACGTCCACTCCGGTCGATTCCGAGCGGTACTCCACCGTGGTCACCGAGTCCGGCAGCCAACCGAACCTGCCCGGCACCGTCAGCACCGTCCGGCCGACCACCGGCACCGCCGAACTCCGCTCCGTCGGCGCCGTCTTCCGGTACGCGTCGGGCGGCGGCGACCCGGACGGCGAACCGGTCCGCGGCGCGGCGGGGACCCCCGTCGAACCCGTCCCGCCCCCGGCGCCCAGCACCGCGAACGAGCCCGCCGACAGCGCCAGCACCGCCACCGCCGACACCAGCGTCCAGGTCCGCCGCCGGCGCAGCTCCCGGCCCCGCAGCACCGCCAGCGCCGGATCCACCCGCGAGGGCGGCGCCGACCCCTCCTCGGCCGCCACGTACCGCGCCATCCGCACCGACAGCTCCTCCCCGTCCCCGCTCATGCCTCCGACCTCCCCACCGGGCGCAGCACCGAGGAACGCCGCAGCGCCTCCAGCGCCCGCGAACTCTGGCTCTTCACGTTGCCGCTGGAACACCCCAGCTCGGCCGCGGTCTGCTCGACCGTCAGATCGCAGTAGTAGCGCAGCACCACCGTCGCCCGCTGCCGGGGCGGCAGCGCCGCCAGCGCCTCCCGCAGGTCCAGCGACACCGCCAGGTCCGGCTCCGCGACGGCCGCCCCCTCCGGCGGCCGCGCCGCCGGCCTGGTCCGTCGCCACCACGCGGTGCGCTGCTCGGCCAGGAACGTGTTGACCAGCACCGTTCGCGCGTAGCCGTCCCGGTTCTCCGCCCGGCCGGCCCGGCCCCAGTGGGTGTACAGCTTGGTGATGCTCTCCTGCACCAGGTCGTCCGCGCGGTGCCAGTCCGCGCACAGCAGGTACGCGACCTTCCGCAGCCAGACCGCCCTGGAGGCCACGAACGCGGTGAACTCCTCGTCCCGCGTCAGCTCCGCCATCCCGGCGCCCCTCCTCCCCGTGACCGGTGGCACGGCCGCACCACCGCCACCCTGATGCGACCCGCCCCCGAGAAGGTTGCACCCCCGGTTCCGTAGGCTTCCCCCATGCCGAACGGCCGCTACTCACTCCACGACCCGCACGACGGGACCCCGCTCGGCGAGGAGCGCTTCCAGTGCGCCCCCGGTCCGGCCGGCTGGCGCTACGTCGCCAAGCGCTACCGCCCCGACGGCACCGTCCAGGGCACCACCGACCTCACCCTGGACGCCCGGCACCGCCCGATCCGGCTCGAACTCCGCTCCGGCGGCTGGCAGGTCCGCGGCGGCGCGCTCGACGGCGTGCACTGGGTCCGCGCCGACGCCACCGGTACCGGCGGCGGCGCCGACGCGGTGGAGGGTGAGGACCGGGCGCACGCCTTCACCGGCGACTCCCCGGCCTTCCTGGTCGCCACCGCCCGGCTGCTCGACCTCGAACCCGGCGGCAGCGCCCGGATCCGCCTGGTCTCCTTCACCGGCGACGCCCTCGCCCCCCGCACCCTCGACCAGGGCTGGCAGCTCCACTCCGTCCAGGACCACCCCACCGACAGCGGCCCGCTCCCCGTCGAGCACTACCGGGTCACCGACCTCGACACCGGCGAGGTCCGCGACCTCCACCTCACCGGGGACGTCCTGCTCGGCGCCCCCGGCATCGAACTGGAGGAACTCGACTCACCGCCCAACCCGCGCCGCCACCCGGCCTAGGCGGGCGGCGCGAACCCGCCGCCGTTGTTGGTGCCGCTGGTGCTGTTGCCGTCGGTGGCGGGCGGCGCGGTCCGGACGGCCTGCTCCGCCGGCGGCACGGGCGCGGGCGCGGCCTGCGGCGCCTGCGGGTACCCGAGCTGCCGCACCGGCGGCCCGGCCTGCGGCGGGGCCGGCACCGGGGCGGTCGGGGCCTGCGTCATCTGGGCGGCCTGGGCGGCCCGGAAGGCCTGCAGCTGCGCCGCCGACGCCCGCTCCCACTCGCGGCGCTGGCGCTCCATCAGCACCGCCCCCAGGTACACCAGCGACGGTAGCCCCGCCGGCACCGGCCACCCCGTCCGCCGGGCCATCTCCGCGGCCAGCCGGTCGCCCAGCGCGGCCGCCACCGGCTGGTCCAGCTCTCCCATCCGGCCGAGCACTTGGCGCGCGGACAGCCACAGCCCGTCCGGCACCGCGGACAGGTCCAGCGCCACCAGGTCCGCGCCCAGCGCGTGCATCACCTGCGGCGGGACCGGCGGCACCGCCCCCTGGTCCCGCGCGCTCCGCGGCAGCCGCTCGCGGATCACCAGCGTCCCCGCGAAGACGTCCCCCAGCCGGTTGCCGTGCACCGAGCACAGCGAGGTCACCACCGCCGGCATCGAGAACACGCCGAAGTCGATGACCCCGACCAGCCCCCGCACCAGCGCGTGCCGGAACCGGATCGGACCGCCGTCCGCCCGCACCACCCGCAGCCCCAGCACGGCCTTCCCCAGTGACCGCCCGTGCGACAGCGTCTCGACCAGCGTCGGCAGCAGCACCGTGAAGAACACCAGCAGCGTGATCGCGAACGCCATCACCGCCGCCCCCTCCAGGTCGGAGAGCCCCGCGACCAGGGCGAGCAGCAGGATCAGGTACCCCACGGTGTACACCAGCCAGTCCAGCAGCCTGGCCAGCGCCCGCGAGGGCAGTCTCGCCGTCCGCAACCCCAGGACGACCGCCTCACCGGTCACCAGCTCGCTCACGCCACCCACCCGCTCCGCTCCACGGTCCGCCGGCGACCCGCGTCGCGCGACCCGACCCCCTCGATCAACAGCGGCAAACATAAGGCCGAGCACCCTCGGCGGGTAACCCCGGGCCACCGCTCCCCGCGGCGCCCCCGGCACCGCTTCCGACGTCCCCGACACACCGGCCGCCCGCTCTGGCAAGCTATGCCCCGCAACCGCCCGGCCGCACACCAACCAGTGGCGGCCCGGCGCCCCGCCGCGCCCCCGGAGAGAGCCGCCATGGACCTGGACGTCTTCGTCGCCGCCCACCAGGCGGAATGGCACCGTCTGGAGGTCCTCAGCAGCCGCCGCCGCCTCAGCGGCGAGGAGGCCGACGAGCTCATCGCCCTCTACCAGCGCGCCACCAGCCACCTCGCCCAGGTCCAGGCCGCCGCCCCGCACCCCGGCGTCGAGGGCCGGCTCACCGCCCTGGTCGTCCGCGGCCGCAACGCCGTCGCCGGCGCCCGCGCCTCCTCCTGGCAGGACGCCGCCCGCTACTTCACCGCCGGCTTCCCCGCGATCCTCTACCGCGCCCGCCGCTGGTGGCTCACCGTCGGAGCGGTCTCCTTCGTCCTCAGCGCCGTGATCGCCTGGTGGGTGGGCAGCCACCCCGAGATGATCAAGTCCCTGATGTCGCCCGAGCAGTACGAGCAGCTCACCAAGTCCGGCGGCGAGTTCGAGAGCTACTACACCGAGCACCCCTCGGCGAACTTCGCCGCCCAGGTGTGGACGAACAACGCCTGGGTCGCCGCCCAGTGCCTGGTCTCCGCCGTCCTGCTCGGCGTCCCCACCCTGTTCATCCTGTTCCAGAACGTCCTCAACCTCGGCAGCGGCGTCGGCATCATGGCCTCCGCCGACCACCTCCAGCTCTTCCTCGGCCTGCTCATCCCGCACGGCCTGCTCGAACTCACCGCCATCTTCGTCGCCGGCGGCCTGAGCCTCCGCCTCGGCTGGACCGTCGTCGACCCCGGCCCCCGCACCCGCGCCGTCGCCCTCGCCGAGGAAGGCCGAGCCGTCATCGGCGCCGTCATCGGCCTCGCCGCCGTCCTCATGGTCACCGGCTTCATCGAGGGCTTCGTCACCGGCTCGGCCCTCCCCAGCTGGATCCGCATCGGCATGGGCATCACCGTCGAAGCCCTCTTCCTCGTCTACGCCCTGGTCCTCGGCAAGCGCGCCGCCCTCGCCGGCGAGACCGGCGACGTCGAAGCCGCCGACCGCACCGACCACCAGCCGATGGCGGGCTGACCGCACCGGTGCACCCCGGACCGGGGCGCGGGTGGTGCGGCGTGGTCACGAGCGCCCTGCCGAACCTGGTAGCCTGATGATCAACCCAGCGGAACCATTGACGTGTTTCCCATGGGCTAGTAGGTTTGAACGGTTGGGCGTGACTGGACAGACGGTCCGCCGAGGCGTAATGTCTACGACACCGCCGAATCGAGGAAATGCGTCCGAGAGGATGCCGGCCCGGTTTCGGCAAAACCCCCGAGGCTAAGCAGTGCAGAACTTTTGGTAAGCTCTGCGGCGCAGTCGAAGGAATTCCCACTCCAGCGGGAATGGAAATCAGAGCGAAAAACCTCTGGTAAGCTGGGAACACGAAAGAACGAAGCGCCCGGAGGGTCCGCAGGAATGCGGCTCGAAGGAAGTGTCCGTTCCTTGAGAACTCAACAGCGTGCCA